>URWZ01000074.1 GCA_900551625.1 uncultured Collinsella sp. | reverse complement strand
AGCGTCTCGTGGGCTCGGAGATGTGTATAAGAGACAGGTATGGGCGGGATGCCAGGATGTTTGCGAGATGGGCTCACGGTCGCCATTGAGCAGCTGAAAGGTGAACCCAGCGCGTGGTACGGCGTTGCCGGTCTGAGCATCGCGCTTCACGATTTGAAGATGTGTCGACAGGGCGTGGTTGTCTACGATGTACTGAAGCTCTGCGCCGTCCGTGATCTGCTCTGCTGTGATAGTCCATTCCCCTGCCTGCTTAAAGCCGTCGGGCACAGTGTCGACAACCTCACGAATGGTGTAGCCGGCACGGTCATACGGTATGGTTCCGCTGACGCCATCGGGGCGCTCTCCTGCGCCAAACCATGCTCCGGCCTGGTCTTTGGTCGATGCGAAGCCGTAGATATTGGTGGTCAACGTTCCAACAACCTGCTGCGAAGTGTTGCTTGCCACTTCAAAGACCACGCCTTCCGCCGGCTGCTCTACACCAGATTCGTCACTATTACCGCAGTCCTTGAACTTTGAAATCTCGAGGTCAAAAGCGATGGGGATGTTGGGGATGCGGCGCTCGAGCTCAACGACGCCCGCGTCTCCGAGCTGGTCGGCACCGATGGTATAGCTCCAGGTTTCATTGGAGGGCAGATAACCCTCGGGAGCTCTCGACTCATAGATGCTAAAGGTGCCCAGGGGGATGTCGGTAAGTGTTGCCCGGCCGTCCTCATCCGTTGTGAGGGTGTGCGACCAGCCCGGGGTAGACTGTGAGACGCAGGTGAACTCAGCACCGGCAAGTGACGCACCGACTTGAGGACCTGCCCCTGTCGCGGCATCGACCTTTGCGATGCGCAGGGTAATGGTACCGGGCTGCTCATCGATGACGACATTTCCGCCGTCATTGCCGGTGGAAAAGGCGATGCGGTCACTCCTGGGGATATAACCCGCTGGAGCTTTGGTTTCGACTAGATAATATGCCGTATTGGGCAAAAGTGTCGCCTGTGCGCGACCGCTGCTGTCCATCTGGATGCTGCCGACTCGCTTGTCGCCGGCGCTCTCATAGATGTCGAACCTCGCTCCGTCGAGCCTGTAGGTATCGTTTTCGCTCGTGATGGCGGCGTTGGCTGACTGTTTTTGGAAGGATGCGGAGACGGCCGGGAGCACGTAGAGCATGTCTTGACGCTTGCTGCCGCCCGACACAGTTCCCAAATAGCGCCGCGCGCGATGCGGTGCGGCTTTAATGCTTCCCGACTTGGCGCTGTCGTGGAGCCAGCGCGCTGCGGCAACGACCTCATTGTCGCCGGAAAAGTTTCCGCTCTTTGTGACGCCCTGGGCGGTTGTATATGAGAATGATCCGTCGGTATGGGTGGTGCCGTTGAGCATCCAGACGGCAAGTTGGGTTGCGGCGCGTGCTCGATCGGGGGACAGGTTATGCCCGGCAAAGGATGTGGCGGTGGGGTAGCCATGGCAGATGATGGCCGCGAATTCGTCTTCGAGCCATACCCAGCCCTGATTGTAGGTGAGCCAGGGTCCGCCCGGTGTGCTGGGGCCAAATCGGTCCTGGTTCATGCAATAGGCAATCGAAGAATCCTGCGCCTCGTATTTACCAACTCCAAAAGGACCGCATTCATTGCTGATAGTGCGGAATCCGAGTGATTCGTAACCGTCGACGGCGAGCGCGGCATCCGGTGTCATGCAGCCTAAAAGTAAAACGAGGACTAGGAGCAGCGATCCTGCTGTGATTGCGCTGTGGACAGAGTGCGTGGGTGCATTGGACATGGCTGCTCCTTATCCCTCGTGCGCCGCACGGGGAGGCCGCGGCGCGTAGGATGAGGCTATCCCCAAGGTTCATGCGGGTAAGTACCGGAACCTGACCAAATGCTTGCCCGATATCTGACAAATGGCGCATACGAAAGATAATGGAATAAATCTGCAGGTAGACAACGGTAAAAAGAAGAGCCTACAGGTCCTCATCTCCACAATTGGTCTGTTTTTAGGACGATTCTCCACAGCCAAAACAAGCATCGTCACCCTTGTATAGAACAAGACAACCGCGTTATACTATCCCCCACATATGCGGGCATCGCCAAGTGGTAAGGCATCAGCTTCCCAAGCTGACACTCGCGGGTTCGAGTCCCGTTGCCCGCTCCAGAAAAATGCACAAGCACGGTAACGCTACGTTGCCGTGCTTTTTACTACTAAGTGCCGGGACTCGAACCCGCCAGGGTGCGAGCGTTAAATAAACGCGAAGCGTTTATAGCGAGCAGGCAAGGTCGCCGACAGGCGACCGCAGCCGGTGCGGATTTGCGAAGCAAATACGCGGACGTCCCCATGGCCGCTCTTGCGGCAAAATGTTAGGTTAATGCCTGCTGCCCATACTTGCACCTGCGCACGGTACAATGGTTGAGTTACGACCAACGTGCCAATAACCAAAAAGGAGCCGCTATGATCGACCGCTATACCCGCCCGGAGATGGGACACATCTTCTCCCTCGAGAACAAGTATGCCATTTGGCAGGAAATCGAGGTCCTGGCCTGCGAGGCCCAGGCGGAGCTCGGCAAGATCGGCATTTCTAAAGACGAAGCCCAGTGGATTCGCGACCATGCCAACTTTGAGAAGGCAAAGGTCGATGAGATCGAGGAAGTCACGCGCCACGACGTTATTGCTTTCCTGACCAATATGAAGGAGTACATCGACGCCGATGTTCCGGAGGGCGACCCCAAGCCCAGCCGCTGGGTTCACTACGGCATGACCAGCTCCGATCTGGGCGATACGGCTCTGTGCTACCAGCTCACCCAGGCATGTGACCTGATTATCGAGGACGTCAAGAAGCTCGGTGAGATCTGCAAGCGCCGCGCCTTCGAGGAGCGCAACACGCTGTGCGCCGGCCGCACTCATGGCATCCACGCCGAGCCGATGACCTTCGGCATGAAGTTTGGCTCTTGGGCCTGGGAGCTCAAGCGCGATCTGGACCGTCTTGAGGATGCCCGCAAGAACGTTGCCTTTGGTGCCATCTCGGGCGCTGTCGGCACGTACAGCTCCATCGAGCCGTTTGTCGAGGAGTATGTTTGTGAGCACCTGGGTCTGGTTCACGACCCGCTGTCCACGCAGGTCATCAGCCGCGACCATCACGCCTACCTCGCCGGCGTCCTTGCCACCACGGCAGCCACCTGCGAGCGCATCGCTACCGAGGTTCGCAATCTGCAGAAGACCGATACGCTCGAGGCCGAGGAGCCGTTCCGCAAGGGTCAAAAGGGCAGCTCCGCCATGCCGCACAAGCGCAACCCGATCACCATGGAGAAGGTCTGCGGCCTGTCGCGCATCGTGAAGTCCAACGCCCAGGTCGCCTTCGACAACGTCGCCCTGTGGCACGAGCGCGATATTTCGCACTCCTCTGCCGAGCGCGTCGCCCAGGCTGATAGTTTCATCGCACTCGACCATATGTTCCAGTGCCTCATCCGCGTTATCGACGGCCTGCAACTGTATCCGGCTCGCATGATGGCCAACCTCAACAAGACTCGCGGCCTCATCTTCTCCTCCAAGGTCCTGCTGGCCCTCGTCGATACGGGCATCACCCGCGAGGATGCCTATGCTATCGTGCAGGAAAACGCCATGGCCACTTGGCACGAGGTGCAGAACTGTGTCTCCGGCCCCACCTTTAAGGAGCGTCTCGAGGCCGATCCGCGCTGCACCGTCAGCCAGGAGAAGCTCGACGAGATCTTTGATCCGTGGGACTTCCTCACCCGCATCGACACGGTCTTCGATCGCCTGGAGCAGGTGAGCTTCGAGTAGGGTTAACCTAATTCGGCCGTTTGCGGATGCATTCCAACCTTTGGCGCCTTGCCCATCTTGGGTGAGGCGCTTTTTTATCGCCGCATCAGCCCCGGGTATACAATGAAATCCGACTGCTGTTTCGATGAAGGGAGGCTTGTGCCCGGACGTATCAAGCGAGCCGCCATCGTCTCGTTTGCGCTCATGTTCCTTGTTGCCGCCTGTGTGGCCGCCCTGACGTATACCGTTCGAAGCAGTTCTTCCTCCTCGAATGAAGCCGACAAAGATCTCCCGGTACTCAAAATCGGCGTTACGGATAACGACCCCTATGTGTATGTCGATACCACGGGCGATTACGCCGGTATCGATATCGACATCGCCCGCGAGGCGTGTGAGCGTGCGGGGCTCAAGCCACAGTTTGTCGATATTGACTGGAACGATCGCGACCGGCTGCTCGAAAACGGTGATATCGATTGCCTGTGGTGTGATTATTCTCCCTGTTATCGCGAGGATAAGTATTACTGGACCGAGCCGTATCTAACCGTGACGGTCTCGGTTGCCGCCAAGAAAACGAGTGGCATCAAGTCCTTGGCGCATCTCGATGGAAGCAAGACCATCGCGGTAATTGCGGGCTCGGTGAGTGAACGGCGATTGCTCGCAGGGGATCTGGAAATCTCGCCGAACGTGCAAATCAAATCGTATGGTTCTGCCGAACTCTGCAAAGCCGCCCTCGCCAAAGGGTATGTCGACTGTTGGATGGCGGACGTTCAGCCGCTTGACCGACTTGTCGCCCGGTATCCCGGCCTTTACCGCGTGTTCGCTGACAACGTTATGACGGTTGATCTGGGCGTCGCGTTTGATGACGGCTATGAAGGACCGATCGTAAAGGATCTCAATACCGCATTGTTTGCCATGGACCGAGATGGCACGATTGACCGTATTGTGGGCAATTACAAGACAGGAGCGACGACGGGCGGGCAAGGAGCAAATCCATGACAAATGATGAGCACCGCTTGCGTCGAAAGACTCTGACCGTCATAGCTGTCGGCGTTATTGTCAGCGCTGTCTTGTTAGGCCTGTTGTATACGGTTGGAACCCATCGCTGCCTCGAAAAAACGCTTGGGTTTGGCCAAGAAACCATGGCGTTTTTGGAAAACGCTTGCGAAAAATATGACCGCTACGAACAGGGGAGAAAAACCGAAGAGACGCACGATTTGCTCGCCGCGGTCGAATCGTTTGCGACGTTCCTGTCCTCTGATCGCGTTGAGGTTAACGACGATCTTATCGAGCAATTTGTCCATGCCGAGAACCTTTCGGGGCTGATGGTCATGGACTCCGATGGCCATATGGCTGCCCACTACGACATCGATGGTCGCGATCCGCTCATGTTGTGGCGAGAGGAGCTGGCCTGTGCGCCGGTCGCATCGATGTATCAAGGTTCCAAAGTGACCTACTCAACTGTCGTCGAGCGCCGTGGTGTCGTTTTTGCCGTCTGTGCTATCCCGTATGGCGACGGCGTTGCCTTGGCATACCGCTCATTTGTTTCCGATCCAGCGGACGACTATTCATATGCCATAGCCGACGTGCTTTCGAACAGCACCTTCCACCAGGGCCCCACGGTGCTTGTTATGGAGGATGCGGAGATTGTCTCATCCAACAGCGCCGATGCTGACGTGTCGCTCCCCCGATTCCTCACCAGCGCAGGGGTTGAGTGGAAAGACGATGGCCTAACGCGCATCGAATATCGAGGAGACAAATGGTACGCGGTGCGTGCGGCATACAAGGACTACCGCCTGTTTGCGCTGTATCCCAAATCTGAGGTCATGTCTGGCAGGATCACATTTGTCGCCGCTGGCGTCTTGGTGTGCCTTGCGTTTTGGGTCGTGGTACTGTTGGCTCGAAATATCGTTGATCGCCGCAATTTGGTCGAAAAGGATAAACAGCTCGGCATTATCAATGCCATAAGCGCCATCTACGATTCGACCTTCCTTTTGCATCTCGACACCCTCGAGATCGAGGGAATCAATATGTCGCCGACGATAGCGAAGATATTTGCCGAGCACAGCGAGGCATATGACTTTATGGACACGGTCTGCCGGGATGTCGTGAGCCCCGAAAGCCGCGAAGCGGTTGTGGGACTCGTAGATATAAGTACGCTTCGCGAACGTATGGAGGGCGTACCGTACTTGGCTGCCGAGGTGCGAGATTGTCGAGGCGCTTGGTACTCGCTACAGGTTGTCCCCCAGCATCGCGATGAGCAAGGCCGGCTGGAGTCGGTCGTCGTGGCGACGCACAACATATCGATGGTCAAACATGCCGAGGAGCTGACATACCAAGACAAACTGACGGGGCTTCGCAACCGCAACTACCTTGAATCGCGCGGAGATAGCCTGGTAAACGAGGGCTTGCCCGTGAGCGTGATTATGTTGGACTGCAATTATCTCAAGCGGACCAACGATATCTACGGTCACGAGATGGGGGATGAACTGCTGCGACGGACGGCGTCCGTGCTGCGGCGGGTGGCTGGTGCGGATTACCTGCCGATGCGCGTTGGCGGCGACGAGTTTTTGCTGGTTTGCCCCCATACTGACAACGAGTCTGCGCTCGGGCTGGAACAGGATCTTCGTCTCGGTCTTGCCGCGGTAAGCGATGAGGCACTGACGGTCAGCGCATCGATTGGCGTGGCGACCGTCGAGACGGCTGGAAATACGCTGGCCGATGTATATCGTGTCGCCGACCACAATATGTATCGGGAGAAGCGCACAGTCCACGCACGGGGTACGGGCTGCTAATCTTGCCCCCACTAATCTATGCATCGTAGGATGTTGAATCGGTGCTTACGATAATAAGTCGGGCCAGGCGGGGATAATAGACGTCTGAAATTTCTTTCTGAGAGGGGATCTCAATGATTAGTTTTGACTACAAGCCTCAGGGTGTATGCTCTCGCAATATCCACCTCAATCTTTCCGATGACGGCAGCAAAGTGCTGGGCGTCGAGTTTACCGGCGGCTGCGACGGCAATCTCAAGGCTATCTCCAAGCTGGTTGAGGGTGCTCCTGCCGATCGCGTAATCGAGGTTCTCGCCGGTAATACCTGCGGTATGAAAAAGACCTCCTGCGCCGACCAGCTTACCCGCGCTATCGAGGCCGCTCGCGCCGAGATCGCCTAATGGGTATCGCCGACCACATCAAGAACGGAATATCGCGCCGCGGCTTTGTGCTCGGTGGAGCTGCCGCGGGCGCTGCCACGGTACTTGCCGGATGCTCGAAAAAAACGGGCACCAGCGACGATGCCGCCGGCGAGCCGCAGGTTATCAAAGATGACTCAAAAATCGTCTCGATTACGGATGAGTACGAGGCTGTCGAAATCGACCTCGAGCCTGCAGCTTCATGGACATTGCCTTTGGGTACGCTGCTGTATTACTGCGACGGTGATTACGCCGCGGCGATGATGGCGCCCGCATCGGCGCGGCATGTCAATACGCTCGGCATGCTCAACCTGGGCGACGGCTCACTCACGACGCTCGTCGAGGATCCCGTGGAAGGTGCGGGGTATTCGTTTTACGATGTCCGCGCCGGCGATGGCGTATTTGCTTGGGTCGAGATGAACTTTGCGAATGCATCATGGAAACTCTATGCGCAAAATACG
>URWZ01000073.1 GCA_900551625.1 uncultured Collinsella sp. | reverse complement strand
GCGCAGGACTGTTCGAAGTAGCAAGTTAAGGACCAGGGGTCCCCGTTACCCGAGCGTTTCTGTGCTAGTTGAATTTGAAGATCTTTGAGGCAAGATGGTATAGGCCGAGTGTGGTTTTGTCACCGGCACGACCGCGCAGATTGGTGAAGAAGCCGACCACACCGTAGCGTGCACGACGATACATACGCTCGTCATAGGCCTTTAAATCACTCCACAACGTCTTCAGGCGCTCATCGGCACAATCCTCGTCGGAAAGCTTAGTAAGCACCGAGCAGATTGCCATCATCATGGTGAAATAGCCCATCATGTACGAGCGCAGACGCGACGACTCGACATCGCTGTACAGGTGGAACGACTCCATCATGATGCGCGTCACGCGGAACTGCTGGTCCAGACGCTTGACCATCGTGGCCTCGTTGACGCTCTGGCCCTCGCGACCGATAAAGTACCGATAGAGGTCGATGTCGGCGTAGTACATGGTCTTGCAGCGCGGCAGCGGCACGTAGGCGTAGATGTTGTCTACATAGAACGTGTGCGGCGGCATAGGCAGATTGGACGCGCGCAGCACATCCGTGCGATAGCACAGGCTGTGCATGAGCAGATTCTGGTCCAGACGGAAATGACCAATCTGGTCCCAGGTAAAGATCTTTTTTCGCGGCAGGGCAAACTTGTAGCCAATAGCGGTATGCGTACCCTCGTAAACCTTCTCGTACACATAGTTCGAGATAAAGAGGTCGACGCGCTGGTCGCGCTCCTCAAAACCGCGCAGGATCGAAAGCATGGTCGACAGGGCTGCGCCATCGAGCCAGTCGTCCGAGTCGACGACCTTGTAGTAGGTGCCCTGTGCCTCGCGCAAGCCCGAAAGGACGGCAATGCCGTGGCCACCGTTCTCCTGATGCACCGCGCGAATGATGCCGGGATAACGTGTCTCCCACTCGTCGGCCTTAGCTGCCGTCTCGTCCTTGGAACCGTCATCGACGATGATGATCTCGATATCGGTGGCGTAATTGCTCCCCTCCAGAATGGAGGTGATGCAATGGTCCATGTCCTTGGCGGCGTTATACGAGGGAATACCGAATGATATGACTTTATGCATGGCAGGCGATAATCTCATCCGAAAGATCGAGGGCGGAGTTGGTCACGGCATCCATATCGTAGTAACGATACTCGGCCAGGCGACCCACCGGGTGGAAGTTCGTCAGGTTCTGGACACGCTCAAGATAGCGCTCGTAGAGCTCGCGGTTCTCGGGCTCCAGAATGGCGTAATAGGGCGTCTCGCCCGAGCCAGGCGTATAGGCCTTGGAATACTCCTTCATGATGGTGGTCTTGCCGGGCAGGACCTGACCAGTCATGTTCTTGAACTCGGTGATGCGCGTGTAATCCTCGCTCGTGGTGTAGTTGACGGTGCCCACGGGCTGGAACTGGTCCATATCGAGCGTCTCGAACTTCATGTCGAGCGTACGGTACGGCAGAGCGCCCAGGTCGAGGTTGAACAGCTCGTCGAGCGGACCGGTGTAGACGATCTCGCCGCCATAGACCTTGCCGTCGATCTTGACGGTGGTCTCGTCGATCTCGAAGAGGTCGCGGGCGTCCACGTCGCAGAACACATCAATCAGATCGTGGTCGAGCATGTGCTCGAACAGCGCGGTATAGCCGTCCTGCGGCATGCCCTGGAAGGGAGCCTGCGGGAAGTAGCGATCGTCATCGCCCACAAAGACGGGGACGCGGCCGGTGATCGAGGGGTCGATCTGATCGGGCGTCTGGCCCCACTGCTTCATGGTGTAATGCAAAAAGACGTTCTCGTAGACGTAATCGGCGACCTCGGCAAGATCCGGGTCGTTCTTCTTGCGCAGCTCCATGATGGGCACCTTGACGTCCTTGCCAAAGGTCTCCACGAGCTTCTGATACAGCTCCTCGCCACGCTCATCGCCAAAGGCGAGCTTAAGGCTCGCATGGTTAAAGGGCACGGGCATAAGGGTGCCGTTGATATTGGCGAGCACCTTGTGCTGGTAGTCCGTCCACTTGGTAAAGCGCGACAGGAAATTGTGGACGCGCTCATTAAAGGTATGGTAGATGTGTGGACCATACTCGTGGACCAGGATCCCGGCCTCATCAGCGCAGTCGTAGGCGTTGCCCGCAATGTGGCTACGGCGCTCCAGAACGGCAACGCGATAGCCGATGGTCTCGGCGAGACGGCGGGCACAAACGGCACCGGCATATCCGGCACCGACGACAATCATGTCGTATGCGCCGGCGTTAAAGCCTTCAGGCAGGCCTGAGGTAATCTGCATCGATACTCCTTGTCAAAAGCCACGGGCTCGTTAGCTGGGCTTTTCTCGAACATTCTTCGAGACATATTTATCAGAGCGATTATAGCGCTAATGCGTCCTATAATGAGCTTGCCACACAAGGAAAGCTCAAGCACCGCGGCGTACATTATTGAAAGGTAAACCCGCTAGCAGCGGGTTTATTCGTGTGCAGCCGAGGGCCTGGAGCTTAGCGAAACGCTTGTAAGGAGTAACATGAACGATTTCCTAAACCGTATGAAGTCTGCCGCCAAGGCCGACCTTAAGACCATCGTCCTGCCCGAGGGCGAGGACCCGCGTACCATCGTCGCCGCCACCAAGATCATCGAGGAGGGCCTGGCAAAGATCGTCATCCTGGGCAACCCCGACGAGATCGACGTTCCCGGCGCTACCGTCATCGACCCGCGCAACGCCGAGAAGCACGAGGAGTACGCGCAGAAGTTTGCCGAGCTCCGCGCCAAGAAGGGCGTTACCATCGAGCAGGCTCGCGCCCAGGTGATGGACGCCACCTACTTTGGCACCATGATGGTCAAGATGGGCGACGCCGACGGCCTGGTCTCCGGCGCCTGCCACTCCACCGCCGACACGCTGCGCCCCGCGCTGCAGATCCTCAAGACCGCCCCGGGCACCAAGCTGGTCTCTGCCTTCTTCGTGATGTGCACCGATACCCCGCAGTTCGGCACCGACGGCACGCTGATCTTCGCTGACTGTGGCCTCAACATCAACCCGTCCTCCGATGAGCTCTCCGAGATCGCCATCGCCTCCGCTCACTCTTGGTCCACCTTCATGGGCAATGTTGAGCCGCACGTGGCCATGCTCTCCTACTCCACCATGGGCTCCGCCGGTGGCGAGGTTGCCAAGAAGGTCCAGGAGGCCGTGAAGTTCTGCCACGAGAAGGCTCCCGAGCTCGCCATCGACGGCGACCTGCAGCTCGACGCCGCCATCGTCCCCACCGTCGCCCAGCTCAAGGCTCCCGGCTCCTCCGTCGCCGGTAAGGCCAACGTGCTCGTGTTCCCCGACCTCGAGGCTGGCAACATCGGCTACAAGCTGGTCCAGCGCTTCGCTGGCGCTGACGCCTACGGCCCCATCCTGCAGGGCATCGCCAAGCCGGTTAACGACCTGTCGCGCGGCTGCTCTGCCGACGACATCGTGGGTGTCGTGGCCATCACCGCCGTCCAGGCTCAGATGGCCGAGTAGCGTACGCACTCGCCCGAAGGCCGTACGGGCTAACCCCTGAAAACGTCCTCGACCAATGAAACGCCCCCGTTCTGCTCCTTCGGAGCTACGAACGGGGGCGTTTCTGGTCTGCGGATTGTTTTCAGGGGTTAGCCCGTACGGCCTTCTACCGCCAGTAGCAATCAGGGCATCTGGGGTGAACGGCGGCTTGGCTACGAGCTGGAGCTGAGGATCTGAATGATTGGATGCCGTTGTTGGGAGCGCAGGCGTTGCTGGCCATGGTCACTTTGGGACCGAAATGTTGGCTGAAGTTCGGTGTCTAACCCACCGGAAAGTGTGTCCCGGTTTGGAGGCGGATTGTGGGATGTAGCTTCCGCTTGGGGGCTGTTTGGGAAACTGCGGGACGGAATTATGCTTTATTGTGGGCCGCACTTTCCGCAACCAGCCCCAAGCGGAAAGCGTGTCCCAGAATTAACGCTCGGAATGGAACAGAGTTTCCGCCGTTAATCCAGCTGCCAGCAAAAAGGCCTCCGGAGCTGTTGCTCTGGAGGCCTTTCGTTTACATGCAAACGAGCGCGTTAGTTGTTCTTGGTCAGGCGCTCTACGTCGTGGGCGATCATGTATTCCTCGTCGGTGGGGATGACCATGACCGTGACGGAGGAACCGGCGGCGCTGATGACCTGTGGACCGTTGCCCACGGCCTCGCGGTTCTTGTTGTTGTCGATGCGCACGCCCAGCCACTCGAAGCAGTCACAGAAAGCCTTGCGGATCGACCAGTCGTTCTCGCCGATGCCGGCGGTAAAGGTGATGGTGTCCACGCCCGCCATGGAAGCGATCATGGAACCGGCCTGCTGCATGGCCTTGTAGGCGAACATATCGAAGGCGAGCAGGCAGCGCTCGTCACCCTCGGAGGCGCGCGTACGGATGTCGCGGGCATCGTTGGAGATGCCCGAAATGGCAAGCAGACCGGACTGCTTGTTCATCATGTCGTCGACTTCCTGGTAGCTGTAGCCGCCCTCGCGCTGCAGGTAGCACACGGTGGCCGGGTCGATGGAACCGCAACGGGTGCCCATCATCAGGCCGTCAAGCGGCGTGAGGCCCATCGTGGTATCGCGGCACACACCGTCCTCAATGGCGGCAAGCGAAGCACCGTTGCCCAGATGGCACGAAAGCAGGCGATGGCAGCGCGAGCCCAGGATTTCCTTGGCCATCATCCACTCGTAACGGTGGCTCGTACCGTGCGCGCCGTACTTGCGCACATGGTACTTGTCGCACACGTCCTTGGGCAGGGCGTAGGTGTAGGCGACCTCGGGCATGGTCATGTGGAACGAGGTGTCGAAGACGGCCACGTTGGGCAGCTCCGGATACTTCTCGCGGCAATATTCGATTGCCGCCGCCTCGCCGTAATTGTGCAGCGGAGCGAGCGGGGCCACCTCAAGGATCTTAGCCATGACCTCGTCGTCAACGACTGCGGAATCATCGAAGTGCCAGCCGCCCTGAACGATACGATGCCCAATGCCATCGATCGTAAAGTCGGTCTTCTCGAGCTCCTCGAGCACGCGCGCAATGGCGCTGCGATGATCGGGAAAAGGAATCTCCTCGGTCTGCTTGGCACCACCGTTCTCGGAGTGGCCAAAGATGCCCATGTCCGATCCGATACGCTCACAGTTGCCCTTGGCGAAAACCTCGCGGGTATCGGTATCCAAAAGCTGATATTTAAGGCTCGAGCTGCCGGCGTTGACAACAAGTACGTTCATGAGACTCCTTTGTGATTACAGTACGGTCGGCAAACCTATAAGGCGGCCGTACCCTTAATAAGAAGTTATCAGAATTCAATAAATATCTATTAATCTCTTCGCCCAAAGAGCATAAAAGGGGGCTGAACGGCACAATGCCATCCAGTCCCCTCCCCTTGTATCAATTACTTGCCGCTGACGATGCGCTCGACGTCGGAGGCGATCATGAACTCCTCATCCGTGGGGATGACGAAGATCTTGACCTTGGAATCCTTGGCGGACAGGCACCAAGCGCCGTCGCCGCGCAGGGCGTTGCGGGCATGGTCCATCTTGACGCCCATAAAGGCCAGACGGTCGGCCACGCCAGCGCGGACAGCCGGAGCGTGCTCGCCGATGCCGGCGGTAAAGACCAGGGTGTCCATGCCGCACATGGAAGTGGCCATCTCGGCGGCCTTGGCGGCAATCTTGTAGACGAACATATCGAAGGCGAGCTGAGCCTCGGGGTCACCGGCAGCGGCGAGCTCCTCGACGTTGCGGCAGTCGTTGGTCTTGCCACCGGTCACAGCCAAAAGGCCGGACTTCTTGTTCATCATCTCGTCGACCTCGTCGAAGGTGTAGCCGCCCTCGCGCTGCAGGTAACACACGGTAGCCGGGTCGATGGAGCCGCAGCGGGTGCCCATCATGACGCCGTCGAGCGGGGTGAGGCCCATGGTGGTGTCCATGCACTTGCCGTCCTCGATAGCGCACAGGGAAGCGCCGGAGCCGATGTGGCACACGACGACCTTGCGGGCCTCGCCGTTGGTCATCTCGGCGACCTTCTTGGAAATGTAACGGTAGCTGGTGCCGTGGGCGCCGTACTTACGGATGTGCAGCTTGTCGCAGACGTCCTTGGGCAGGGCGTAAGTCTTGGCGACCTCGGGCATGTTGAAGTGGAAAGCGGTGTCGTAGACCGTGACGTTGGGCAGGTCGGGATACTGCTCCAGGCAGTACTCGATAACGTTGGCCTCGGGGTTATTGTGCAGCGGGGCGAGCGGAGCGACCTCGCGGATCTTGGCGAGGACGTCCTCGTCGACGAGGGAGGAGTCGCCAAAGTACCAACCACCCTGAACGATACGGTGGCCGATACCCTCGATCTTGACGCCGTTGGCCTCGAGGTCCTTCAGGACGACCTCGATGGCGACCTTGTGGTCGGGGAACTCGATGTTCTCGGTCACCTTCTTGGAACCGTTGGCAGCATGGGTGAAGGTACCGCCGGTAAAGCAGACGCGCTCGCAGGAGCCCTTTGCGGACACCTTGTGGGACTTGGTATCGATGACCTGATACTTAAGGGTCGAAGATCCTGCGTTGACGACCAGAACGTTCATGTGTCTCCCTACTAACAGGCGGTGTGGCGCCGCCAGGTTACATACGCTTCAATAATAAACCCAAACGCCCTCGCGCTCGGGTTTATTGCGTTGATATATAAGTTATCGGTGCCCAAATACTCACGGCCTTTGACTTGTAAGACGAAATAGCGCGGGGATATACACCAAAGAAGATATCCCGAGCGCTACAAGCAATATGACTCGAATACCCGCGATGCTGCTCAACACAGCATTGAACAGATAGAAAAGGATGGCACCCACCGCCACCATCTGGCTTTGGACCGAAATCAGTGAACAGCGCATCGAAGAATCGACAGCATTTTGAAAAATTGAGTATTTAATTGGAGCAAATAAAGAGTAAGCGACCGTCTGCAGTACATAGAACACGGGCAGCAAATAGACCGGAGTAAAGGGAATCAAAAACAGAGCAGTCAGGGAAAGGCGCACGATGCCGCAAATACGCGCAAAACGGCCCTTGTCGACATGAGCAATCACACTGGGCACAATAAGCCCCATGGAGGCCGAGGCAAGGAGCTGGACCGCAATGATCACACCCGAAGCGACGGCATTCATTCCGCGACCCGCAAGCAACAGTGAGAAAAAGTCTTCCAGGGCGACAAAAGCAAATGCCTGAGAGCAGTCCATGATGAACGCTGAACGAAGAATGCCGTTACGCGCAATAGCGGCACCGATCATCTTCGGGCTAATTCCACGCTTAGGTGTCGCTGCAGTGTCCCCTCTTCGCATCTCAGGAAAGCAGGCAACGACAACCAACGTCAACACCATTGCGATGATATCTGCCGAAAGACCAATGAGATATGCACCGACCTGTCTCTTATACACATCTCCGAGCCCACGAGACGCTACGCTATCTCG
>URWZ01000072.1 GCA_900551625.1 uncultured Collinsella sp. | reverse complement strand
CATCAGGTCTATGCCTCGCCTTTTTCATGCCAACTTGTTCGCTCTGGGCGGCGCTCGCTTCTTTTCTTCGACCTGCGACTTAAAGCCACTCGCTTAGGGGCGTTTTCGCTTTCTGTTTTCTACCTGCGGCATCGTCATTGCCGGTACTTGTCCGGCACTTGGGGACGTTCCTTTTGTGCCGGCAGGCGGGGACATTCCTTTGCTAGAAGATTTGGCGCAGGTCTCCGCGGTTGAGGGCTTCGTCGAAGAGGTGCTTGAATACCACGCTGCCGTGCAGGCCGTCGTGCTCGAACTCGTTCGTCACCCAGGCATGCGAGTTGCCCACGCGGCTGAGCGTATCGAGCTGCAGGCCCGAATCCACGTACATGTCGTCGAAATACACCGCGGCCTGGAGCGGCACCTCGTTGCAGGCCAGGCGCTGCGGGTCATAGATCTTGTCCCAGCTGGTGTCTTCCATCAGCAGGTCCATGGCGGGCTTAAACGGCTTAAGCTCGGGCATCTGCTCGAACATCCACGGGAACATGGCCTCGCCGGTAAACATGAGCGGGCGCGCGAGGGTGTCGAACTCGGCACGGTGTGCCTTCTCTTCTGCCGCGGCCCAGCGAATGGGCATGGTGTCGCCGTCGGCGTAGATGAACTCCTGCAGCGTCCAGTACAGCGGGTTTGTGCGCGTGTTGGTGCGCTCGAAGGCGCGCATCAAAAAGCTGTCTGATACCGACGTTCCGCAGCTCAGCGTGCCGTCGCCGTCAACAAAAGCATGGTCGATAATCCAGTGCATGCGCTCAAAGCTCGGCTTCATACCAAAGTCGCTTCCCATGAGCTGCAGGCGCTCGACCGTCATCGGCGAGCAGTCGGGCAGTGCGGGCTTTTGCTCCTCGATCGCATCGGCCAGCGCCGCCACGCGCTCGACATCGGCGGGGTAGCGGTCGTAGTACTGCTGCGTCTTTGCTGCCATGCGCGGGAAGGTGTGTGCGTAGACCTCGCTGGCGCTCGCCGGCACGTGCGGAATGCCGCCGCAGGTAAAGCTTGCCGCCACGCCCTCGGGGAAGAGCGACAGATAGCTCAACGTCAAAAAGCCGCCGTAGCTCTGCCCGAGTGTGACCCATGGCTTGCCGCCAAAGCCCACCAGGCGCAGGTACTCAAAATCGCGCACGATGGAGCTGGCGAGGTGACGCTTGAGGAAGTCCGCCTGCGAGCGTGCGGCATCGGAGCCGGCTGCCGTCGCGCACTCGCCCAGTGCGGCAATCGTGCGCCCGTCTACACAGCTGCTGCGCCCGGTGCCGCGCTGGTCGGGCAGGACGACGCGGAAGTGCTTGACGGCCTCCTCGATCCAGCCGTCGCTTGTGGGCGACAGCGGACGCGGGCTTTCGCCGCCGGGGCCGCCCTGCAAAAAGAGGAGGAGCGGCAAGTCGTCGTTGATGCGGTCGGGTGCGCAAACCACGCGGTAGAAAAGCTTGATGCTCTCGGGCGCGCCGGCGATGGGCGCCGGCATGGCGCCGCGGCGCATGGTGCTGCCGACGGCCAATAGCATTGGCTCAAGGCCGCGCCAGTCAAGGGGGACATCGATGCTGTGGTCCTCGACATACAGGCCGGGGACGTGGTATGAAGTGATGAGCGCCATGTAATGCTTCCATTCGTTGCGGTGTTTCGGGTTGACCAATTCTACCGCCGCGGGCGAGGCCATGCGCAAAACGGCTACCATGGTTGCAAACTTCTAGGAGAAAGGGCCGCCCATGTCGGTCGATATAGCCACGTACGTTCACGATCTTGCCGTCGAGGCCAAGGCCGCTTCTGCCGCGCTTGCCACGGCGAGCGATGCCCAGCGCCAGGAGGCCGTGCGCGCCATGGCCGCGGCGCTGCGCGATGGTGTCGATTGCATCATTGCCGCCAACGAGCTCGATATGTCTGCCGCGCGCGATGCGGGCACCTCGGCGGGGCTCCTCGACCGCCTGCTGCTGACGCCCGAGCGCGTTGAGGGCATGGCCGCCGGCCTGGAGAAGCTCGCTGAGTTGCCCGATCCCGTCGGCCGCGTGCTCGATCACCGCGTGCTTGCAAGCGGTGTGGACCTTACGCGCGTGAGTGTGCCGCTGGGCCTGGTCGCCATGGTCTACGAGGCGCGCCCCAACGTGACGGCCGACGCTGCTGGCATCTGCATCCGCACCGGCAACGCCTGCATCCTGCGCGGCGGTTCGCTGGCCTATCACTCGTGCGCCATGATTGCCGAGCTGCTGGCCGATGCGCTTGAAGCCCAAGGCTTCCCGCGCGAGGCCGTGTCGATGATCGAGTCTACCGACCGCGAGGCCACCGGCGAGCTCATGAAGCTCCGCGGCATCGTCGATGTGCTCATTCCGCGTGGCGGTGCGGGCCTGATTCAGCGCTGCGTGCGCGAGTCGCTCGTTCCGGTGATCGAGACGGGCACGGGCAACTGCCACATCTACGTGCATGAGTCGGCCGACTTCGATAAAGCGCTCAACATTATCGTCAATGCCAAGACCCAGCGCGTGGGCGTGTGCAATGCCGCCGAGTCGCTGCTGGTCGACCGCGCCGTGGCCGACGCGTTTTTGCCCGCGGCTGTGGCTGTGCTGCACGACCACGGCGTGCTCATTCACGGCGACGAGGCCACGTGCGCCACATGCGCCGATTCCGGTCTTGCCGAGGGTGATGACTACGTCGCCGCGACTGAGGAGGACTGGGGTCGCGAGTACCTGGCTCTCGAGATGAGCGTGAAGGTCGTGGCAAACGAGGACGAGGCCATCGCACACATCAACCGCTACGGCACGATGCACTCCGAGGCCATCGTTGCCGAGGACGCGGATGCTTGCGAGCGCTTCCTGGATGCGGTCGATGCCTCGGCCGTGTACGCCAACGCCAGCACGCGCTTCACCGACGGCGGCGAGTTTGGCCTGGGTGCCGAGATCGGCATCTCGACCCAAAAGCTCCACGCCCGCGGCCCCTTCGCCGCCGAGGCCCTCACCACCTACAAATACAAGCTCCGCGGCACCGGTCAGGTTCGCCCCTAAACCTACCAAAAAGGGACAGGTTTATTTTGGCAGGTTTTATCTGCGGTTTTGCCGGGCGACACGTTTGCCCGGCTTTTTTCTCCGTATACCTTTTCTGCCTTTCGGCTTGAGCTACGGCGATATACGATAATGACACCGTGTCCTAGCACCGACTCACCTGGAGGTATTGCCATGTCCCAGATGCTTTCCGCCGGAATCACCCGCGACCGTGCGTTCGAACTGCTTAACGAGCACAACAAAGACCCGTTCCACATCACCCACGGCGAGACGGTCGAGGGCACCATGCGCTACTTTGCGCGCGAGTTCGATCCCAAGAACGAGGAGTTTTGGGGCATCGTCGGCCTGCTGCACGACTTGGATTGGGAGGAGCATGAGGACGACCCCGTGAACCACACCATCTATGCGGCAGAAATCCTCGAGGGCGAGGGCGCATCGCCCGAACTCATTCGCGCTATTCAGACGCACACGTCCGATTTCAATGCCTCGCTGCCCAAGCCCGAGTCGCAGATGGAGAAGATCCTATTTGCGTGCGACGAACTTACCGGCCTGATCGGGGCCGCCGTTATCATGCGTCCGAGCAAAAGCGTCATGGACTTTACGACCAAGTCGCTCAAGAAGAAGTTCAAGGACAAGCGCTTTGCCGCCGGCTGCTCGCGCGACGTGATTTCGCAGGGCGCCGAGATGTTGGGCTGGGAGCTTCCCGAGCTCTTCGACCGCACCATCGCGGCCATGCAGTCCTTCGCGCCCGACCGCGACACCTTCCAGGCCTAACCTGCCAAAAAGGGACAGGTTTATTTTGGTAGGTTTTATCTGGGAAAACGCTTCCGTTGGATGTTATTCAGCGGAAGCGTTTTCTGTTTGACATGGTGACGCTGGCGAATGGCGGCGCCTCGCGGCAGACAGCTGCGCTTCGCCGTATCCGTAACTCGGCAAACGCGACGCTACGACGCGTTCTTGATAATCCATGTTCCCAGTCCGGTCAGCAGCTGAACCTGCTTAACCGTTAGCCCTTGTTTTCGAAGCGCGAGAATCGCCTCATTGCGAAGTGGCTTGGAGACGGATTTGAGTTCCGTCGGAGCACATCCTGCGACACTCTGCACGATTGCCGTGCCAAATTCGCATAGATCTTCCTCGCGAACCTTGGCTGTTGCGCTGGGGCGATAGGGAAGCGACGGCGTACTTTCCATGAGCCGAAGGTATGAGCGAGGTGTTGGGAATAAAACACCGACAACGCTGCCGGTAACATGCGGCCGTGACCTGGCACTCATTAGATACTCGCGATGGCTGCTCCAGGGATATTCGTCGTATGCCGCCAGTCCCGCTTTTTGTGGATTCAGATGAATGTATCGAATTGCCTCGAGTAAATATACTTCTGACTTAATGGGCGAATCCCAAAACCGCTCCTGAAACACGTGGCCGATATGCCCCGTCCGCGCATTGTACCTGCCCGCATACGATACTGCTACCGCGTGCATCGCGTCGCTCTTGCGGTCGTCCGGATCGTCGATGAGCAGATGAATGTGGTTTCCCATAAGGCACCAAGCGATAAGCTCGATATTGTGTTTGGGGAGGATCGCATCGAGGATCTGAAGCATGGCGATTCGGTCCTCGGCATCGTCAAACAGCAATTGCCCTCCGTTTCCACGCAACGTGATGTGGAAATAACCGGTTGGTGACTTTGAACGAGGTTTTCTCGGCATGGCCCCTCCTTTAGCTTGGATGGGCTGAAGATACCTCATTCGGAGGCTTCGGTTGTCGAGATTCAGTTCACCGACCATAGCTGCTACCTGCCGAAATGTTATTGCGTTTTCAAATTGATGCTTTTTAATGGTAATTGAGCAAGACAGGCGCGCTTGTTGTGGATGCGGCCGTTGGTTGCGTCGATCTGGACGGCCCCCGCGTGATGTCATCGCAAATGGGCTTCACGTATTCTACGGATATAGAAAAATGGCCGGGCGCTCACAAACAAAACGGAGCACCCGTCCATTTACTGATTGTTTGTTGACGTTTGGCCAGATAAAACCTGCCAAAATAAACCTGTCCCTTTTTGGCAGGTTAGTTGAGGGCGGCTTGGGCTAGGCGGGCTTCGGCGGCCTCTTCGGTGACGCCCAGGGCCACGGCGAACTCCTCGATGGAGCGGCGCTTGGCTTCCTTGAGTACGCGCATGTAGTAGGAGCTGGGCTTTTTATCTGCTTCCTCGGCCTGGCGAATACGGTGCATCATGGTTTTTGCCACGCGAACCGTCTCGGGCGCGCCCAGCTTGAGCTGCTGCTTAAAGTGCGTCTCCTCGAGCGAGCTATTGCGCTCGGTAAAGGTGTCGCACTCCAGCTCATCGTAGTGGCTCAGCAGGTGCTCTGCATCTTGCTGGGAGATAGCGGCATGCAGACGGTCGGCCTGCGCCACGGGGTACATGAGAATCGTCTGCGCATGTCCCTGTTTGGTCTCGAGCAACAACATGGGCTGCGGTGTGTCGTCCCTAAAACCGACGACGGTGCAGACTCCCTGACCCGGATGAATGACGTGTTGACCGATTGAGAACATGCTACCTCCAACTTATACGAATTTACGTATGTCTAGAATAACACGCTGACGTGCGCAAACCTTCACTTTATGCAGGAAAAGCACACAACTCTGATAGGTAAGAGTATTCGATAACAGACGCAGCTCATTCACACCTTTATGCATTTTCAACGCCTGCATAATCTGCAGGCAGACCGGCATCTTTGAGTGACTCCATACAAGCGGTAGTCATTTTTGTGCATATGCAATATCTATTAGCTTTACCCTGCGACAGTGCCCGTCGCTTGTGATAGAGTGCTACAAACTCTGGCTTTTGCCCTACGAGTGACCAAGAGCTCGGGGGCTTTAACACAAGGAGGATCTATGCCCGAGAAGATTGAAGAGCTGGTACGCGCTGCGCTTGCTGCGGCCCAGGAGGCCGGCGACCTTTCCGCATTTGAACTTGACGATTGCGCTATCGAGCGACCGGCTGATACTTCTCATGGCGAGTGGACCTCCACCATGGCCCTGAAGTCCGCCAAGCTGGCTCACTGCGCCCCGCGCAAGATCGCCGAGGCCGTCGTCGCCCATATGCCCGAGGACCCCGCAATCGAGAAGGTCGAGATCGCCGGTCCTGGCTTCATCAACTTCTACCTCTCCGTCGCCGTCAAGAACGCCATCTTTGGCGAGGCCCGCGAGAAGGGTATGGACTTCGCTAAGTCCAACGTCGGTGGCGGCCTGAAGACCCAGGTCGAGTTCGTCTCCGCTAACCCCGTCGGCCCCATGCACATCGGTCATGGTCGCTGGGCCGCTCTGGGCGACTCCCTTTGTCGTGTGATGGACCACGCCGGTTACGACATCCAGCGTGAGTTCTACATCAACGACCACGGCTCTCAGATGAACACCTTCGGTAACTCCATCAGTACGCGCTATATGCAGCTTGCCGACATCATCGCCAAGCAGGGCGTGGATATCGACGAGGCTCACAAGCTTCTGATCGCCGACCGCGACGCCTTTGTTGCCGACGAGAGCGACGAGCATCCCGAGACCCATCCGTATCAGGACAACTTTGCCGAGACTCTGGGCAAGGACTCCTACGGCGGCGACTACATCATCGACGAGGCTGCCGAGTTCTGGCGCACCGACGGCGATAAGTGGGTCAACGCCGATCCGCAGGAGCGCATGGAGAGCTTCCGCGAGCGCGGCTATGTAAAGATGGTCGACAACATGCGCGACCTTTGCCATGCCGTTAACTGCGACTTCGATCGTTGGTTCTCCGAGCGCTCTCTGTACGTGAAGGACACCGAGGGCGAGACCGCCGGCACCTCCGCCGTCGACCGCGCTTTTGAGAAGCTCGACAAGATGGGCTACCTCTACACCAAGGACGGTGCCCTGTGGTTCCGCTCCACCGACCTGGGCGACGACAAGGACCGCGTCCTGATCAAGTCCGATGGCGAGTACACCTACTTCGCCTCCGACGTTGCCTATCACTGGGATAAGTTCCAGCGCGTCGACCACGTCATCGACATCTGGGGCGCCGACCACCACGGCTACATCGAGCGCGTCCGCTGCGTCTGTGACGCTCTTGGCTATCCCGGCAAGTTTGAGGTTCTGCTGGGCCAGCTCGTCAACCTGCTGCGCAACGGCAAGCCCGTCCGTATGTCCAAGCGCAAGGGCACCATGGTGACCCTGCAGGAACTCGTCGACGAGGTCGGCTCTGACGCCGCCCGCTACACGCTCATCTCCAAGAGCTCCAACCAGATGGTCGACTTCGATATTGAGGCCGTCAAGAAGCGCGACAACTCCAACCCGGTGTACTACGTGCAGTACGCTCACGCCCGCGTGTGCTCCATCCTGCGCCGTGCCGCTGACGTTACGCCCGAGCAGGCTGACGAGATGGGCATGAAGGCCGTCGCCGCCAAGGCCATCGGTGAGAACGTCGATTACTCGCTGCTGACCGACCCGACCGAGCTTGCCCTTTCGCGTAAGCTCAACGAGCTCACCGACCCTGTCTCTTATACACATCTCCG
>URWZ01000071.1 GCA_900551625.1 uncultured Collinsella sp. | reverse complement strand
TGCGTCCGGATCACCGGTCTCTTTGTAGCGACGAAACAACTCGCGGGTTTTCTCCTTGTCCCAAGCGGTCTTACCGCTCCGGGAACGTTCGGTCATATTAGATATCCGCCTTGAGGTCGAGGGAAAGCGTCAGGGGCGCCGCAGTCTTTTCGTAGGAATCGCACACGCTCGCTAAAATGAGCTCGGCATACACGGCAGCCTGGTCATCCTCATCGACAGTCGCCTGATCGCCAAAGGTAAAGGTCATGCCCACGTGAGATTCGTCGACATCGAATTTAATCGAGATATCGTCAGAATCAACAGCCGTGCAGCCAAAGATGAAGGCTTCCTCGGCAGCCATACGGATGTCCTCGATGCGATCGACGGACATGGAGCACAGGGCACCAACGTTGGCAGCCGTCATACGAACGAGACGTGCCAGACGCGGATCCCCGGCAACAGTCAGCGTGATGGGGCAAGTTGCTTCGCTACTCATCGCAGGACTCCTCGGAGGTCTCGGCGGGCGTGTAGGTGTAATACTGGGCTGCTTTAGCAGCAGTCTTCTGTGCATCATCGTCACCAGCAGTGACATCGTCCCCGGCTTCGCCAATCAGGACACGCTCGGTCGGCTGCTCGGCTTCGGCGGCAGTGGAAAGCTTGCGCTCGGCGTCAGCCGCGGGGGCCTTCACCTTGTTAAAGAGTTTCTGCACGGCACCGGCCGCAGAATCGGTCACGCTCGACACAGCGTTGCTGGCCTCGGCCATGCTACCCGTAACCTCGGAAATGTCGCGAACGACTGCCTCAACTTCGACAAGGTTGGAGGTAAGGGCATCAACTGCCGTCTTGCTCGACTTAAGCAGCGGCTCCATCTGGGCAAGCGCCGGCGTAAGCTCATCGACAGCGCCATCGAGCTTTGCCACCACAGGCTGAGCCTCGGCGATGGTGTTGTTGAGGTCGTTCACGGTCTTATCGAGCGAGTCGACAACATTGCGGGTCTTGCGCAGGGTAAGCGCGAGCTCAGCGATGGCCCACACGCCGGCAACGGCGAGCAGCAGCAGGGCGATTTGAATGGGACTCATACAAGCCTCCCGAAGGAATCGAAATACAGACGCTGTTCATGGTACCCCAAAGAAGGGGAAAGATACCCAAAGGGAATGTGCGTGGTGCCAATGACCTACTTGGGTGCGTTACCGCTACGGTCGCGTTCGCTTTGCTCTACGCGCCACTCTTCCCAGCCGCGCCCGGCAGGCTGCCAGAACGCACCGCGCTCCAGCCCCTCGGGCAAATAGCGCTGATCGACCCAGCCTTCGGGATAATCGTGCGGATACTTATACACGCCGTATTCGTCGCTGCCCGGACGGTGACGATCGCGCAGGTAACTGGGCACCTCGCGAAGTCCACTTGAATGAATATCGGCCAATGCCGCGTCAATCGAGGCCTCGCACGCGTTGGATTTAGGCGCCAAGCACACATAGAGAGCAGCCTGAGCCAGATTAATACGGCACTCGGGATAGCCAATGACCTCGGCAGACTTAAATGCGGCATGCGCCACCAAAAGCGCCTGCGGGTCGGCGTTGCCAACATCCTCAGAAGCCTGAATCATAATACGGCGAGCGATAAACTTGGGATCCTCCCCTGCATCGATCATGCGCGCGAGCCAATAGATCGTGGCATCGGGGTCACTACCGCGCATAGACTTAATAAACGCACTGATGATGTCGTAGTGCATGTCACCGTTTTTGTCGTACGAAAAGCCACGGCGCGGGTTGGCAATCTTCACGTCGTCAACGGTGATGGGATAGCGCTCCCCCGCCGCCGGCGCGGGCGTTCCCTCGGTATCGGGGCGCGTGACGGCAATCTCGCTCGCAAGCTCAAGCGTCGTGAGCGCTGAACGAGCATCACCCGCTGCCAGCGTGCAGATGGTCTTAACCGTATCCTCATCGGCCGAGAACTTGCCGTTCAAACCCTGCGGAGCCTCGAGTGCACGCTCGATCAGCGTGGCAATGTCCTCGTCCTTCAGATGCTCAAGCTCCACCACACGCCCACGCGACAACAGTGCCGAGTTGACCTCGAAGTACGGATTCTCCGTCGTGGCGCCAATCATAATGACGGTACGGTTCTCAACCGCATGCAGCAAGGCATCCTGCTGCGACTTGGAGAAGCGGTGAATCTCGTCGATGAAAAGAATGGTGCGGCGGTCGTAGGTATTCAGGCGCGTCTTGGCCTCGTCAATCACGCGACGAAGATCCTTTACGGTGCCCGTCACAGCGCTGACCTCGACAAACTCGCTCTTGGTATGATTAGCGATAATGTGGGCCAGCGTCGTTTTGCCCGTACCGGCCGGCCCATACAGAATCACACTCGACAGCACATCGTGCTCAATTGCGGCACGCAGCCACGAGCCCTTACCGACGGCCTTTTGCTGACCCACGTACTCGTCGAGCGAATTGGGGCGCATGCGCACCGCAAGCGGCGCATTCTGAAAGGAACGCTCGCGCGTCGAAGCAGAAAAAAGGTCGTCCATAGCCATCCCGTGCATCAATCAAAAACGTTTTCCACGAACAGTATACCGAATATATACGAACTACCGTTCGTTAATATAGGTTCGGTGCGGAAACTTCAATCCCGGGAACAACTTGCTCGTGAGCTCGCAGAAATAGCCGTCAGTCATGCTCGCGATGTAGTCCACCACCACTTGATCCTTGTCGTCTTGCCAAGCATAGGTACGGTCGTAATAGGAAAGCTGCTGCTCAATGCGAGAAATATGGTGCTTAAAGATATACGAAGACTCGTCGCCTTCGTTTATATCCTGCAGGCAACGGTCGTAGAGCTTTTCGAAAGCCTCGCGCAGCTCCGCTTCGGAGTCGCCCTCGATGCCGCCTTTGCTATAGATTTTCTCGTAGTTCTCGCGCTTGGCTCGGCGGATTTCCTCAAACAGATCCTCGCTCATCTCGATACGCGCCTTGCCATAGCTGTGCTCGACAATATCGATGGAGGCGTGCGTGAGGATCCAGCTGTTGTATGCCCCGCCCAGGCCATCGTCAAAGGCGTCAGGTGACAGCAGACCCGCCGCAATGGCGTCTTGGCGATCGCGCCCAACGTAGGCAAGGATATCTGAAATGCGAACGACGCAGCCCTCGAGCGTCATGGGACGCAGGTGCTCAATAGCGCCATAGCCTGTGGCGATGCAGTCCTCAACCGTCTGATCGAACTGGTCAAAGGAGCTCATGTCCGAGAGCTCAAACACGCGTTGCTCGTACTCACCGTTATGGCACAGCACGCCATCAAGCGTCTGGAGCGACACATTGCGGCCATACAGCGCATCGAGCACGAGGACCGACTGCACGTTATGGAAAAAATAACGACCCGTGCGCTCGTGATAGATATCGTTGAGGAATCGCTCACCTGCATGGCTAAAGGGTGTGTGGCCCAAGTCGTGGCCCAGGCCAATCGCCTCGATCAGATCGCAGTTGAGCCCCAGGGCACGTCCTACATCGCGAGCGATGCGCGAGACAAGCTGCACGTGCAGACCGCGACGCGACAGGTCATCGTTGCTACGGAAGCTAAAGACCTGCGTTTTACCTGCATAACGCGTGTACGCCGGAAGATGAAGAATCTTTTCGGTATCGCGCATAAACGCCGGACGCATAAGCGTGCCTTTGTCGGCAGCGCGATCAATACGACGAATGACCTGATCGTCGTTGCAACGATACGGGTTGACGGCACCCGAAGCACGATCGGCGGAAATGCGCTCGACAAGTTCGGACGACAACGCCGAGGGAATACGGTACATGCGCGCCTTAATGACGGCCGTTTCTTGATTAGTTGCCATGGCATGCTCCTTAAGAAGGATGCGCAATCGTTTACAATGTGCAGCCCACGACCTCGATTATGGCAAAAATCGGCACCAAAAAGGGGAGCAATGGCAGAGAGCGCGATTTTGTGAAGAGGCAGAAGAGGGCAAGGACCAGGAGTGCGACGGCAAATGCCACGATGCCGCCCATAGGGTCGAGCGTGCAAAGCGCGAAGAGCGCCTTGGCGTCCCCCATGCCGATTCCGGGGGCTTGACGGAGGTGCCGCCAGAGCGACTCAGTGAGCACAAGGGCAAGGTAGACGATGACCGCAAGACCGGCGTGGTCAAGCGCCGTGCTAACGCCCCTGTCGAGACAAACGCCTGCAAACGCCGCCACGGTGCACGCGGCAGCAAGCGCGTTCGGAAACCGCCGCTCGCGCGCATCGATGCAAGCACCAGCGATGGCGCACAGCCAAAGCGGGATATAGACCATCGAGCACCTCCTCGAGCTGCATCGTAAAAGTAAAAACCACCACAAAGGTGCCTGTCCCCTTTGTGGTGGTTTTAATCGTGGTTATTTGGCGCCTTGCATGACCTCATCGAGGGTAACGTTGACGGCGTGCTGCGTCGGGACCCAGTCGACCTTTAGGAACAGAGCAGCCACCGTGATGGGGATATAGCTGAACATAAAGATCGGGAAGGTAAACAGGTTGGTCACCAAACGCCACTTTTGCGCACAGTGAATATGCTTGTACTCGAAGATGGTCGTGAGTAGCGCCAGGATAAAGAAGGTCTGGTACATCATCGCGAAGGTCATGATGAGCGAGGCGGCGCACGCCTGCATCTCGACCTCAGTGGCCAAAAAGCCGTGCGAAAGACCGCCCACGACGAGGAAGGTCACGTTGGCGAGCATAGAGATCAGGGACAGCAGCATGCCCGGAGCGATGGTCATAAACATGTCGTAGGCGGCAAAGCGATGATAGCGGAAGGTCGACTTGACCAAGTGCTTACCATAGGTAAAGAATACCTGGTAAAAGCCCTTAGTCCAACGCATGCGCTGTTTCCAGGACGCCTTAAACGTCACGGGCTGCTCGTCAAAGAACTCCGCCGGTGCATAACCGATGCGAATGCCATGGATGGCGCAGAACGTGGTGAACTGAATGTCCTCAGTCAGCGTGTGGAACTGCCAGCCGTGCATGCCTTCGATCACGCTGGCAGAAATGAGATAGCCCGAACCCGAGACGGCGCAAGACGTCTTGCAGATATTACGCGCGTTGTTGAGAAAGCGTGCCTCACGCAGATACCAGGTGGCATTAGCTGCCGAGACCCACGAGCTGCCGAAGTTCTTGGAGTTGCGATAGCTCGTGACCACATGGAAGCCCTGGTCAAAGGCATCGTTCATCTTGGAGACGTAATCGCGGGAGATGACGTTATCGGCATCGAAGATAAAGTAGCCCTCAAACGTGTCGGGATACTCGTTAAGGATACGGTCGAAACCAAAGTCCATGACCCAGCTCTTGCCCTTACGGGCCAGGTCATTGCGCTCGTAAACAATGGCACCGGCCTCGCGTGCGAGCTGCGCGGTGTTGTCGGTGCAGGCGTCGGCAACGACAAAGACCTCGATAAGCTCGGACGGATAGTCCTGGTCCTTGATGGAGCGTACGAGATTGGCAATTACGGCTTCCTCGTTATGCGCAGCAATGAAGAAGGCATAGCGGTGAAGTTTTTTGGCCTTGGGAGGCGCGACCTCGCCACGAAGAGCGCCAATGACAAAGAAGACCACCTGGTACAGAAAGCAGACCGTGAGCAGCGTGACGACAATCTGGTTGAAGATCACGATGGGTGTGTTGGTTTGTAAAAAGGCGAGCATGCAGGCTCCCGAGAACGCGTTACGTAAACAAACGTATATCTTACCGTAGGGTGACCGAGTTCAAGAAACCACCTAATACTGGTTAGGATTCGAGAAGACCGAGCTGCGGGACAATTTCGTCACCGGCGGCAGTGCGGCCGAGCGAACGCGGGGCCAGGTCATCCAGAACCGCGGCAAGGTCCCACGGCAGCTCATCACGGCACTCAATGCGCTCTCCCGTCACGGGATGGTCGAACGCCACACGCCAGGAATGGAGGAACTGCCTGGTCAGACCCTGATCGGCGCGTGCATCGCACTTGCCGTAGAGCGGATCGCCCACGCAGGCGTGGTTGATATGGCGCATATGCACGCGAATCTGATGTGTGCGGCCCGTAAACAGGTGGCACTCGACGAGCGTGTAGCCGTCGTCGAAACGCGTGGAATCAAAGCGCTCGAGCACCTTGAAGGTCGTGATGGCCTGACGCGCAAAGGGGTCATCGGAAACCGCCATCTTGACGCGGTCGCGCGTCGATCGGGCGATACCGGTGTTGATAGTGCCCTCGTCCATGGCGATGTGACCGTGAACGAGCGTGATATAGCGACGGTCGAGCGTGCGCGTGCGGATAAGATTTTGAAGCGCGCGCTGGGTGTCGTCGTCTTTTGCCGCGAGCATAAGGCCCGAGGTATCACGATCCAGGCGATGCACGATGCCGGGGCGGTCCTCACCCTGCACGGTACCAAGATGATCGATACCGCAGTGGTAGACCAGAGCGTTTGCAAGGGTGCCGCTCTCGTGGCCATGGGCGGGATGGCACACCAGGCCGCGCTGCTTGGAGAGCACGATGAGGTAGTCGTCCTCGTAACGGATATCGAGGGGAATGGCCTCGGGAATCACATCAGTGGGATCGTGCGGCTCGGGCAGGTCGACCGAGATGCGGTCACCGGAGCGCACGGCATACTTTTTTGACAGGCAGGTCTCGCCGTTGACGGCAACGGCGCCTCCCTCGATCAGATGCGCGCAGGCAGAGCGTGTGGGACAGCCATCGTTGGCACCCAGATAGGCGTCAAGACGCTGACCAGCGGAATCGTCGGCAACAAGAATATGGATGTCGGCCATTAGCGCTCATTCCTTTCGCGAATCTTGCGGGCACGCTCCCCACGCTGCTTGGCTTTGCGTTTGGCGCGAGCCTCGTCACGGGCGTTGAGCTCAGCGGTCGCATCGACCTCGCGAGCGGCGGGGCTCAAGAACATGTAACCGATAAGCGCCAGCACAACACCAACCGTAATGCCGATATCAGCCACGTTAAAGACGGGAAAGTCGATGAACGTGGTGGCGATAAAATCGGTCACGAAGCCAAAGGCCAAACGATCGATAGCGTTGCCGATAGCACCGCCCACAACCATCGCCATGCCCACAACCTCAAGATGGGCGAGCTGGGGTGCACGAACGAGGTACACGGCAATAGCGATAATGACCGCCAACGCCAGCACGGCAAACGCGATGCCATGCCCCTCACCCATACTAAAGGCAGCGCCGATATTGCGGACAAACATAAAGTCGATGACACCGGGGATGACGGTCATATGCAGGGCATCGCCCACGGCACGAACCGCAAGCTTGGTCAGCTGGTCAACAAGAAGCACAACGAGCGCCACCCCACCAGCAACACCCAACCGCCAACGCAAAGGCGGCGTCATATCCGCACCACGACCCAAAGAAATCCCCTACCCTCAAAACAATCGAATTACGTTTAACGCAGTAGATAATCATACATTGACGCAAGCAAGAAGCGACAAATCTCCCAAGAACGGAAACACCGCAGGTAGAGCATAAATGAGCGAGCAGGTCGCATTTGAGACAAGGTGACGTGAAATGAAAGGGCGCTGACCTTTCGGTCGCGCCCTTGAAATTGAACGTCAGATTGTCCAAATGCGGCCCGCGCAGCGTCGGTAGGTTACGGCGTTCTACGAACGCCGTAACCTACAAAGCCTCCGCGCAGCCCTTACAGA
>URWZ01000070.1 GCA_900551625.1 uncultured Collinsella sp. | reverse complement strand
ACGAGATAGCGTAGCGTCTCGTGGGCTCGGAGATGTGTATAAGAGACAGACCAAGCCCTTTGGCGAGTCCACCGTCGCGCGCGTCCTGGAGCTCGTAGAAAACGCCAGCGAAAAGAAGGCGCGCACCGAGAACTTCATCACGCGCTTTGCCCGCATCTACACGCCCGCCGTCACCGGCGCTGCCGCGGTGCTCGCGCTTGGCGGCGGCTTGGTCACCGGCGCCTGGTCCGACTGGATCCTGCGCGGCCTGACCTTCCTGGTCGTCAGCTGCCCGTGCGCGCTCGTGATCAGCGTGCCGCTGAGCTTCTTTGGCGGCATCGGCGGCGCGTCCAAGCTGGGCGTTCTCATCAAGGGTTCTAACTACCTCGAGACGCTCGCCGACGTGGACACCGTCGTCTTTGACAAGACCGGCACGCTCACCAACGGCACGTTTTCGGTCGTGGCGGTGCACCCCGAGTCTGGCTATACCGAGCAGTCGTTGCTCGAAGTCGCAGCCCTTGCTGAGTCGTTCTCCGATCACCCCATCGCGCAGTCCGTACGTGTCGCCTACCAGGGCGAGGTCGACCCCAAGCGCGTAAGCGACTCCACCAACGACGCGGGCCATGGCGTGACGGCAACCATCGACGGCAAGCACGTCGTCGTTGGCAACGCAAAGATGCTCGCCGCGGCCGGAGTCGAAGCGCCCGATTGCGAGGTCGTCGGCACCATCCTCCACGTGCTAGTCGATGGCATCTATGCCGGCCACATTGTAATTGCCGACACCATAAAGGCCGATGCCGAGCAGACGATCCGCGACCTGCACGCCGCCGGCGTCAAGCGCACCGTCATGCTCACGGGCGACCGCGAGGAAGTGGCTGCTGCGGTGGCCAAGCGGCTGGGGCTCGACGAGTTCCACGCGCAGCTGCTGCCGGGCGACAAGGTCGAGCGCGTCGAGGCATTGCTGGCGGCCGAATCGGGCAAGGGCAAGCTCGCCTTTGTAGGCGACGGCATCAACGATGCGCCCGTGCTCACCCGCGCGGACGTTGGCATTGCCATGGGCGCTATGGGTTCCGACGCCGCGATTGAGGCCGCCGACGTTGTGCTCATGGACGACAAGCCTTCCAACATTTCCCGCGCGATCCGCGTGGCGCGCAAGACCATGACGATTGTTTGGCAGAACATCATCTTTGCGCTGGGCATTAAGTTGCTGATTCTGGTGCTCGCGGCGCTGGGCATCGCCAATATGTGGCTCGCCGTCTTTGGCGACGTGGGCGTGGCGATCATCGCCATCCTGAACGCCATGCGCGCGATGGGTGTCAAGAACCTGTAGCATACGTGGTCCCTCCGGCCGGGGCCGGGCTTGGTTTTGAAAACGTCCTCGACCAATGAAGTGCCCCCATTCTGCTCCTTCGGAGCTACGAACGGGGGCACTTCTGGTCTGCGGAATGTTTTCAAAACCAAGCCCGGCCCCGGCCTGCGGTGACGTTGCTGGTGGTTCTTGGGCATCGCTTGCTGGCGGGGTTCCTTGTCTGAGTTGGACTTAGTTGGTGGGGTCACTCGTCCCAATCGCTGTCCCGCGCCTTTGCCGCGGGAGGCGCGCCGCTGCGGGAGCGCTAGTCGGTCGTTGTTGGCGCCGAAGCACCATCCCTCCCCAGCATCGACCTTAGCTTCTCAAAGCTCTCCTCGCTCAGGCAATGCTCCATGTGGCAGCCCTCTTGCGAGGCAACCTCAGGCGCTACGCCTGCGTCCTCTAGCAGCCCTACAAAAAAGCAATGGCGCTCCCACATTTGACGGGCAACCTCAAGACCGCGTACCGTCAAATGTACATCGCGTTTGCCCATCTCCACGTAGCCGGTGCTCTCCAGGGCCGCCATGGCTTTAGAGACGCTCGCCTTGGTTACGCCCAGGTATTCGGCGACGTCGATCGATCGAACGATGCCTTGGCGCTCCGAGAGCACATAAATAGATTCGAGATAGTCTTCTCCGGATTCACGCAGGGCCATGGGCCGCCTTTCGCGATGGCTTCTAGTTAGCCTTTGGATACTTTTGTCTGATTTACTTTACCGCAAAAGTTGCCCATGTCTTACTGTGTTGTTTAAAAAGTTAACCGTGTTTCACAAAATACGCGGAGCAAGCAGGGCGGCACGACACGCAACGCGCAAGGAGTGTCCCCAGCTACCGGCAGAAAAGGAACGTCCCCAAGTGCCGAGCCGCAGCTAAAGCAGCCCAAAGTGCTTCGCAGCGTTATAGATCCCGTCGTCGTCCACGGCGGTCGTCACATAGGTCGCCGCGGCCTTCACGGTGTCCTGCGCGTTGCCCATGGCCACGCTCGTGCCCACGGCGGCAAACATCGACAGGTCGTTCTCGCCGTCGCCAAAGGCAATCGCCTCGCTCGCGTCGATACCAAGCCGCTCGAGCGTCGCCGCCACGCCCAGGTCCTTGCCGCCGTTAGCGGGAATAATGTCGCAGAACAGGTCGCACCAGCGCGTGGTGAGCGAATGCGACACGGCGTCGGTCACGATATGCTCGTCGGCCGGGTCCACAAAGGCGCAAAACTGGTAAACCGGCGCATCGAAGGCGTGCTCAAACGGCTCCTCGTGGTAGACGATTCCCGCGTTGCTGCCAGCCGTCACCACGCGCTCGGACAGGCGGTTCACAAACGAGTTCTCGCCCTGCATGCACAGCGAGTCGTAGCGCCCCTGCGCCACCTGGTCCACAATCACCGCGACGTCGTCCGAATCGATCGGGCAGCTGCGGTAAACCCCCTCGGCATCAAAACAGTGCTGACCCGAGAGCGTAATGTACGCATCCCAGCCCAGGTCGAACAGCCAGTCCGGCATCTGGTAGGTCGGACGGCCCGTGGCGATCACGCACGCAATCCCCTGCTCGTGAAAGCTGTCGAGCACCTGCTGCGCCGACGCCGGAATCCGGTGGGTCTTAAAGCTCAGCAGCGTGCCGTCGATATCGAAAAACGCGGCTTTGATCATTCTCGCCTACTCCTCGCCCTCGAGCTTTTCGCTCGCCTCGAGCCACGCCATCTCCAGCTCGTCCATGGCGGCGTGAGCCTCGTCGATCTTTGCCTGCTGCTCGCCGAGCGCCGTGTAGTTGGTGGGATCGACTTGGGCCATTGCTGCCTCGGCCTCCTCAACGCGGGTGCGCTGCGTCTCCATCTTGCGCTCGAGCGAACTCACCTCGCGGCGGAGCTTCTGGCGCTCGGCGTTGGACAGGCCGTTGGGCTGACCGCTCGACTTGGGCTTTTCGGCCGCAGCTGCCGCGGCACCGGTGTCGAACGTGCCGGTCTTGGCGCTCGGCGCGCCCACGGGCTCGCCCTCGGCGGTAGCGTTGCACAGGCGCAGGTACTGGTCCACGCCACCGGGCATATGCGTCAGGTGGCCGTCGAGCAGCGCCCACTGCTGGTCGGTCACGCGCTCCATCAAAAAGCGGTCGTGCGTCACCAGGATCAGCGTGCCGGGCCAGCCGTCCAGCAGGTCCTCGACAATCGCGAGCATGTCGGTATCCAGGTCGTTGCCCGGCTCGTCCAGGATGAGCACGTTGGGCTCGTCCAGAATCGTCAGCAACAGCGACAGGCGACGGCGCTGGCCGCCCGAAAGATCGCCGATGCGGCTCCAGAGCTGCTGCGTCGTAAAGCCCAGACGCTCGCAAAGCTTCTCGGGCGAAGTCTCCTTGCCGTCGATGACGTAGTACTTCTTATAGTTGCCGAGCACCTCGCGGATCGTGTCGCCCATGTAGGGCTTGAGCTCCTCGAGCTGCTGCGACAGCACGCCAAAGCGCACTGTCTGGCCAATCTTCACGCGGCCGCGCGTGGGTTCAATCTTGCCCTGGATCACGTCGAGCAGCGTCGACTTACCGGCGCCGTTCTCGCCCAAAAGGCCATAGCGGTCGCCCGCACCAATGAGCCAGGTCACATCGGTGAGCACCTGCTTGGGCGCGCCGTCGGTATCGGCATAGCCGGCATCCACGTCGACCACATCGATAACCTGCTTGCCCAAGCGGCTCACGGCCAAGCGCTTGAGCTCCAGCTCGTCACGCACGGGCGGCACGTCGGCGTCCTCGCTCCACTGTTCAGGCTCCTTATAGCGGCTCTGCTGGAGGGTTACGCCCGCCTGCAGTTCGAACCAGCGGGTGAAAATCGCCCGCCCCTCGACGTTGAAGCCGCGCACGGCGGCGCCCGAACCGTTGTAACGCTCCTTGATCTTGCCTCCGTCGTCCGTATCTTCCAGATCGCGCAGTGCGAAGACGTCGTCGAGAATCGTATAGAACCCCTCGACCAGCAGGTTGGTCTGCACCCTGCCGAAGTTGTGATAAAGGTCGGCCGAAAGGCTCACGCTGTGCGAACGCTCCTCCTTGAGGTCGTCGGCGAGCCGGATGCGGACCCGCTTGCCGCCCACCACGGCGATATGCATGTCCTCGTCGAAGGCCTGCGGCGCCCGATAGCCGCCCGCATAGCTCACGCGCAGGTTCACCGCCTCCGAAGGGTTGAAACGAATATTTGCGCGGGGACTGAAAATCACGTGGTCCACCAGATTATGCTTGTCGAAACGTCCGCCGATCAGCAGCGACCATCTCTTCGTTTTCCATTCGTTCTGCAGGTAGCCGCCCACGATATGCACCGTCTGGGCGGTGTTGATGTCGTAGCCGATCGAACGGTCGTTCAGGTCGTCGTAGCTGTATTCGCTGCCGAGCGTCAGTTCGGCGGGCATGAAAAGCAGTTTCCGGAACGCATGGACGTACTGCACGCCCGCCGCGACCGTAAGGTCGTGCGTCGTACCGTATGCGTCGGGGTCCTGCTTGCTGCCGTAGTAGCTCTTGCGGGCCGTATTCTGGAACGACGCATAGGCGTTGAAACGGTTGCGGCGGTCGGCCGACGAGATGTCGAACGAAAGGCTTCCGCCGTCGATCGAGTGGTCGGTCTGCTCGGCCACCATCGCCTCGTGGGGCGGCAGGTCCAGCAGGTCGCCGCCGCGGCGGTATTCGTCGATGTGGTGGTACTGCGCCGTGATGCGCGAATAGGCGCCCGTGCGGAAGAACGACCGCATGCCGGCCGACCGGCTGTTGATCAGGGGCAGCTCGGTAAATCCGTCGCCGTCGTGGTCGTACCCCGAACGGTGGCGGTTCTGAGCGAAGACGCAAAGCCCCGCACGGCCGCTCTCGGTCACGAGCGACGCATTGAGCATCGTGTTGTTGTCGTAGGAGTTGCTGCCGCCGAGCGAGGTCAGCGTATGCGCCAATTGCGCCGAATTGCGCGAAGGTTCCTTGGTGATGACGTTGATCGTGCCGCCGATGGCCGACGAGCCGTACAGCGCCGAACCGCCGCCGCGCAGCACCTCGACCCGCTCGATCATGTTGGCCGGAATCTGCTCCAGTCCGTAGACGCCCGTCAGGGCCGAAAAGACCGGATGCGAATCGACGAGAATCTGCGAATAATGGCCGTCGAGGCCGTTGATGCGCACCTGCGTGAAGCCGCAGTTCTGGCAGTCGTCCTCGACGCGCACCCCGGGCTGGAACGAAAGGCCCTGGGCCAGGCACGAGGCGTTGGCCCGTTCGAACAGGCCGGCGTTCAGCACGCTCACCAGCGCCGGAGCTTCGCGCCGCAGCGTCTCCGAACGGCTGGCCGAGACGACCACTTCGTCCATCGAAATGCCGCTCTGCATCACCTCGAAATTCAGTTCGAGGGTCTGTCCCCGTTCGAGCGTCACCTTTTTCTCCAGCACGGCGTACCCCAGCGCACGGACTTCGAGCGTCAGCTCGCCTTCGGGCAGGTTTTTCAGAAAATAGTGTCCCGACGCGTCGGTCGTGGTGCCGAATGCCGTGCCCGTCACGGCGACGGTCGCATAGGGAAGGTGTTCATGGGTTTCACGGTCCACGACGTGGCCGAAAAGATTGGCGTCGGTGCTCCTCTTCGGCGTCTCCGCGGCCGACGCACCGGCATACAGACACATGAAGAGTGCCGGCAACAGATATTTTTTCATTGCTTATCGGATTGTTTGAATGACATACGTAACCCGCCGGACCGCACGGCCCGGCAAAAAACAGGATGGGAAGGGGATTGCGGGTTACGCCGCGGGAGGCGCGCGCAGCGAAACGCCCGGAACCGGCATGCAGCGTCTGCACTGCGTGGCTTCGGGCATCAGAACGCCCAGCATCCCGCAATAGAACGAGTGCGCGGGCTGTACTGCGTCGAGATAGGGGAAGAAATAGAAGTCGTCGACGATACAGCGTTCCACCACGATCTGATGCGCGCCGTTGTCGGGCATCAGATCGCCGCAGAGCGCGGCGAAATGCGCAGGGTCCTCCTTGTAGATGTGGACCTTGTGTCCTGCGTACGCTGCGACCAGAATCAGCAGCAGCAGAGCGGCGTATATTCGTTTGGGTGCTTTGCGTATCATCTTTCTGCAGCCAAAAGTAGCACAAAAAAAGGACCGCACAAAACGGTCCTGCAAAAATACCCACAAACGGGGATGTATGTCGTGTCCTGCACCCGGCCGGGAGCGGACGATGCGGCCCGCTGCCCTGCGGGAACGGGCGCCTAAATGCTGATGTCGAGGATCTCGAAGTGAATCGTTCCGGCGGGAACCTCCACGTCGACCCGGTCGCCCTTCTTGTGGCCCAGCAGCGCTTTGGCGATCGGCGTGCCGATGGCCAGCTTGCCCTCGCGCAGGTTGGCTTCGTGCTCGGCGACGATGGTGTAGACCATCTCCTTCTTGGTGTTGTGATTCAGCAGCGTCACTTTGCTCAGAATCTGCACCTTGCTCTTGTCGATTTTCGACTCGTCGATCACCCGTGCGTTGGCAAGCGAATCCTCCAGCTTGGCTATACGCATCTCCAGCATACCCTGCGCCTCGCGGGCAGCGTCGTACTCTGCGTTCTCCGAAAGGTCGCCCTTGTCGCGCGCTTCGGCAATCGCCGCCGAAATTGCAGGACGCTCGACGGAACGCATGTGGTCGAGCTCGTCCCTGAGTTTCTTGTACCCCTCCGCTGTCAGATAGATAATCTCTTTTGCCATAATTTTATACGAGTCCGACGTATTCAGTTTCATAACACCGCGAAAGATTTCAAATGCCGGAACCCGTCGAACTCTCTTTAGGCATCCGAAAACGCCCGCCCCGCATCTAAAACCTTCCTGAATCCCCCTCCGCAGAGGAGGAGTTTCGAATTAAACATCGTAAAAAAATAAGAATCCTGACCGGTGAAGGCCAGAACCCTGATTTTCATTATACAGCAAAGATAGGAAGTATATTCCGAATTTCCAAATCTTTTTTCAACCTGCATGGCACGGAGTATGCCCTCACGCACGGGTTATGTATCTGCTGCTTGCAATTCACATCGCATGGACGCTCGGAGCCGTTCCGCTCGTCACCCGACAGAAACGTCTGCCCGCGTCGGCTGCGGCGTGGCTGGCGCTGATCCTGCTGCTCCCCGTAGCCGGCACGCTGCTCTACGTACTGGCTGGTTACCGGCCGCACCTCCCGGCGGCGGAACGCCGCGCATACCGCGGCGACCGTCTCGGACAGATCATCGCACGGGGCTGCGGCACACGCATCACCCGCCACAACAGCGTCGAACTGCTCCACAACGGCAACAACGCCTTCACGGCGCTGATCGCCTCGCTCCAGCGGGCCGTGCGGTCGATCCACATGGAGTACTACATCATCCGCGAC
>URWZ01000069.1 GCA_900551625.1 uncultured Collinsella sp. | reverse complement strand
GCAGCGTCAGATGTGTATAAGAGACAGTCCTGCGAACGGTCGAAAATCGACCGTGAACGTAGATCATTAACCGGAAGGAATAGACTACCAAATTGATGGGAATATTTTTAACTCATCGGTGGTTAGAAGCATGATGTTCAGACAACGTTATTTGAATTTTCGCGCAGATTTTAGGTATCAATTCACCCAAATCGTCTGAGGCCACCACAAAGGTACCTGCTCCCTTTGTGGTGGTTCTCCCCCGGCGCTACAGCAGATGTTCCTCGATAAAGATCGCGATGCCGTCTTTGTCGTTGCTCGCGGTTACAAAGTCGGCGGCGGCACGGGTGGCGTCGCTGCCATTTGCCATGGCTACGCCCACGCCGGCGTCGGCCACCATGCAGGTGTCGTTGTCCGCATCGCCAAACACGCAGATGTTCTGGAGCTCCATGTCGTTGAGCTCCGCCACGCGCACAAGGCCGCGCGTCTTGGACACGCGCGGATCCATGAACTCGTAGAGCCGCTGCGTGGTTTGCAGAGCCGCCGCCTTGACGGTGTCGTCGGCGAGCGTCGACGCCCGCTCGATGACCTGCGGCATTACCTCGGGCGCCATGGTAAACATCACCTTGGTCTGCGGCTCGCGCAAAAACTCGGCAAAGTCGACCACCTTGTAGGGCACGCCGTCGACACGCGACAGGTGTTCGACGCACGCATTGCTCTCGGGCACATAGAGCACGCCGTCCCGAGGGCAAACGGGCGTTGCCGGCAGGTCTGCCATGTGCTCGCAGATGCGCGCGATGGTCTCGCCCGGCAGCGGATAGCTCAGCTCGTTGATGTCGTGCGCGCGGTCGATGACCTCGGCGCCACCGCAGCCCACGAGCACGTCCACCAGGCCTTCGATGCCCCAGAGCTCGTACATGGCCTCGGTCGCATGGGCGTCGCGCCCGGTGCACAGGCCAAAGAGCACGCCGCGCTCGCGCAGGGCGCGGATCGCCGCCACGGTGCGCGGGGACACCGTGTGCTGGCTCGTGAGCAGCGTGCCGTCGATATCGCAGAACACGGCTTTGATGTGGCTGAAGGTGGTGTCCATGGGGGGCCTTTCTGGGTTGTGCGGCGGTGTGGGGTGTATTCGTGAACGGCGTACATGGTATACCAAGGCACAGGCCGTTGGGGCCCGATCGCCACAAAGGTGCCTGGCCCTTTGTGGTGGCCGAACCCGAAGGGTGGCCTGGCCCGAGACGCAAAGCATCACAACATTCGATGTTATTCGGCGAAATCGCGATTTTCATCGAATGTTGTGATGGTTTTTACTGCCTTGCGGCACGATCAAAATGTCGGCGTCCAAACAGCAGCAACGCCGCAGGGACCGCCGTCACGACCATGCCTGCCCCCACGAGTGTCCGTTGTACGCCAAATGTCGCCGCCAGCCACGGGGCAATCGCCAGCGGCGCCACGCCGGCGAACATATTGCCAAAGCCCATGACCGAGTTCACGCGGCCGAGTTGCTCGAGCGGCGCCGTCGTTTGCACGATGGTGTTGTGGAGCGGGTTGACGACGCCCCAGGCCACGCCTAGGGCAATCTGGCCGACAAGGGCCACACCCACGTACGGCGTCCCCACATAGAGCAGGCTTCCCAGGCCCACGGACATAAGTGCCACGAGCAGCGTTTTTAGGTTTACCAAGTGCGGCGGCAAGCGGAGCGCAACGACGGCGCCCAGCACCGCGCCCACGCCCGAGGCCGACGAAAGCCAGCCCATCCACTCAACACCGACATGCAGAACATCGCGGTAGAAGAACGACTCCAGTGGATCGAAGGCACCGTAGCCAAAGTTCGAAAGGAAGATGATGCAGAACAGCAGGACGAGAACGCTGTTGGTAAAGACCGTCTTGATGCTGGTCGCAAAGGTGACGCGGGCGAACGTGCTGGGGTTGGAGCTTTGTCCCGCACGCTCCCCTTCCTCTGCCGAATCGGCATCCGTATCTCCGGCGACATGGCTGGTCTGCGGCCTAAAGCCCCAACCGACGACGAACGCCAGCACAGTAAAGAGCATCATGAGCACGAACACCGCGCGCGACGACGCAGCCGCCGCGACAAAGCCACCCAACGTGGGCCCGACGATAATACTCACGTTTGAGAACATGGCGATGGCGGAGTTGATGTCTTTGAGCTCGACGGGGTCATTGGTGAGGTAGGCCGGATAGGATGTGGCGATGGGCTGGGCGAACCCCATCACAAAGCCCAAGAGCACCGCGCCGAGCAGGACGACGCCGGTCGCGCTGCCAAAAACGAGGATCGCCGCGCCGGTTGCCAGCGTGCCCACGATGCTCAGCAAGAAATGACGGCGCGGACCCCAAGCGTCGAGCGCCGCGCCGCCCGCAAAGGACCCTAGGATCACGAAGACATTCATAAAGAGGACTGCCAGCGATGTCGCAACGACCGAGGCATCGTCTGCATAGGTAAGCGTTCCGATGACGCCGATAAAGTAGCTGGTCTGAAAACCGGTGTAAATGAGAAAGCGCATCGCCACCAGGCGCTTGGCCTGCACGGACAGCGATGATTGAGGCTTTGAGAAAAGAGAGGCGAGCATGGAGACTCCTTGTTTCATACGAATACGGGCGGCGGGCATTCGCCACCGTCTGTCAAATCAATCTATCCGCATGAAACATTAAGGACGCATCAAGCCCCTTCTCTCCGTTTTCGCCCGTCATGAACTACTTGGTAGATTGTAAGGCATGTCCCACACATCTACTAAAGCAAAAACCACCACAAAGGAGCCTGGCCCCTTTGTGGTGGAAATGACGTTTGCCCAAATAAAACCTGCCAAAATAAACCTGTCCCTTTTTGGCAGGTTTTAGGACAGATAATCCTGGATAAGATCGCAGATGGCTCGGGCGTCGTTGATGTTGATGGCTCGGGTCGCAAAGCCGGCGTCGAAAGCCTGGCGTGCCAGAGCCTCGTTGCAGGCAAGGGCCAGCGTGTGACCGTCAACCAGGTCGAGCGAGCTCTTGCCGCGCAGACGGTCGACACCGGAGCGCGCGACCACGATGTTGTCGAAGCCCTCGGTCTTGTAGCCCTCGATGATCACCACGTCGACATCGTTGTAGCGCGACAGCAGCTCGCGCGCGGGCATCTCGTCCTCCTCGCGCGTGTCGGCGTACTCCGCCCAGCGCGTGGCGCAGATGAGGCCCACGTGCTTGGATCCGGCCTGGTGATGGCGCCACGTATCCTTAGCGGGCACATCGATATCAAAGCCGTGATGCCCATGATGCTTGAGCGAACCCACGCGCAGGCCGCGGCGGGTGAGCTCGGCAATGACCTTCTCGACAAGTGTGGTCTTGCCCGAGTTCTGGTAGCCGATAAACGCAATCGCGGGAACGGCCGGTGCCGGAGCTGCGGACGCAACGGCGACGGGTGCGCTCACGTGTGCGTCGCCGTCAGCGACCACGGCCTCAACAGCAGCGGCCTGACGCTCTGCACGATCCCACACGCCCGAGCGGCCGCCCTCCTTGTGCAACAGGCGCACGTCGACGATCTCCATGCCGCGATCTACCGCCTTGCACATGTCGTAGATGGTCAGACATGCGGCACTCGCGCCGGTCAACGCCTCCATCTCGATACCCGTCTTGCCCGTCACGCCCGCCGTGACCAGCACGTGAAAGCCGACCTGCCCGTCCGCGCGCGCCGGCACCCAGCCCTCGGGCATGTCCTCGGCCGGCGTCCCCGCCGGAGCGATGGGCGCAATATCGCACTTGCTCTTGGTAATGAGCAGCGGATGGCACATGGGGATGATGTCGCTCGTGCGTTTGATGGCCATGATGCCCGCCACGCGCGCACAGGCGAGCACATCGCCCTTTTTGGCGCGGTCCTGCAGCACCATGGCCTGCGTCTCGGGGTGCATGAGGATGGTGCCCTCGGCGATGGCGATGCGATGGGTCTCGGCCTTGTCGGACACGTCGACCATGCGCACCTCGCCCTTGGCGTCAACGTGCGTCAGCTCGTCGCGACGGGCATCACGGGTGGGCTCGGCGACAACGCTGACAGTCGGCTGCGCGGACGTGTCGGCGTCGCCAGCATTCGCCGCAGCCGTGGCTTTGTGGGCAGACATCGCGGCCCTGCGAGCGGCCTTGGTGGCATCGGCGTACCTGCTCTTGGCCATATGATCATCCTCCGATTTGGGACATAAATCGTTGCGTGCCCTCAATTATCGCGTGTTCCTGCGGTTTGTGGGCCACGGCATCGCGCCAAATCGAAAGTACCTGCATATCATCACCACGGCGCAGGGCGTCGCGCACCGAATACTCGGCATCGCTGAACAGGCACGGACGCACGTTGCCATCGGCCGTCAGGCGCAGACGGTTGCAATTCGCACAAAAATGGTTGGACATGGCGCTAATGAAGCCGACCGTTCCCGCCGCGCCCGGAAAGTGCCAATAGCGCGCAGGGCCCGCGCCGGCAGGAGCGTCGTTGATGTCGAGCGGCTCGAGCTCACCCAGGCCCGCCGCGGTGGCCCCGGCATTGACACGCGCCCGCAGCTCGTCACTCGGCACGGTATCGCTCGCGTCCCACAGCTCGGGATTGAGCGCGGGCGCATGCGGGTCCACAGCGCAATGTGAGCTCGTACGCTCGTCGCCGATGGGCATGTATTCGATAAAGCGCAGGTGGATAGGGCGGTCGACGGTCAGTCGTGCGAGGGCCGCCACGTCCTGGTTGAGCCGGCGCACAACAACGCAGTTGACCTTAACGGGCTCAAAACCCCAAGCCAGCGCCGCGTCGATGCCGGCCATGGTCTGCTCGAGCCGGCCCAGGCGCGTGATCTTTCCAAAGAGCGTAGGGTCGAGTGTGTCGAGCGAGATGTTGACGCGGTTAAGTCCGGCGTCTTTGAGCTGCGGTGCCAGCTTGGGCAGCAGGGCGCCATTGGTGGTAAGCGAGATGTCCTCGATCTGCGGAATCGCGCGGATGTCGCGGATGAGCGGGATGATACGGCGGCTGACCAGCGGCTCGCCGCCCGTCAGGCGCACGCGGCGAATGCCCTCTCCCGCCACCAGGCGCACAAAGCGGGCGATTTCCTCGACACTGAGCAGCTCGTCGTGCGCGCGGGGCACCACACCATCGGCCGGCATGCAGTAAATGCAGCGGAAATTGCACTTGTCGGTAACGGCAATGCGCAGGTAGTTGATATCGCGGCCAAAACCGTCATGTTGCACGTGCCCGTCCACGCAGCCCTCCCCTCACGCAGCGTTTTATTCTTCGGAAAACATAATACCCCACGAGAGAATCATGCCGACACCCGTACGACAGGACAGGTCGCTTTGAGCAAAACGGACTTTCCAAGCCCATCCTCAGCATACAGACCATCACAACAATCGATGCTTTTCCCGTTTTTGGCAAAAAACGTCGAATGTTGTGATGGTTTGCCTGCCCACGGCACCCCGTAGAAGGGCCGGAACGCCCCTAAAGGCCGTCGTCCCAGTGCCGAATCACGAATTCTCGCAGGTCGTTCTGCCGCTTCTGGAACGCTTCGCTTCGGTCGCACTTAAGACCCATAGCGAGCGCGATGGCGTTCATCGCCCGATGCAATTGCAGCTGGTGGGCAAACTGAGTCCCGGTGAGGACGATCATCCTAAAGCCCAGCGCGCTCAGCACGGCCATACGCTCCGCATCCGACGCGCTGCGCTGTTTATCAAGATGGTCCGAGCCGTTGTATTCAATCCCCGTACCGCTCGCAGGTGCATATACGTCGATCTCGAAATACCCGGCCTTTGCAAGATACTTGAACTCGCTGGGAACATCGACCCGATGGTTGAGCTCGATCTTGGCGTATCCCAGCCCGCCCTGAGAACGCTTTGCTACGACCATGATTGCGGTGGCCGTCTCCATGGGCGACCGCGCGTCATCGTGCACGCGCTTGAGCACGGCGGCCGCGCGTACAGCCCCCTGACGAGATCGGTTCTCATTGCAATAAGCAATCAAGTCGGCAACGGTATACCTCTGCCCCATCTCGATATAATCGCCTGTCGACAGATGATTCAAATGGTATCGGGCGCAGATTTCGTAGCCATATTCCAGCTGCTCGGGCTCACTCATCCACGAACCCGCTTGGACAAAGCACATGGCCTCATCAACCACTAGAAGGCCCTCTGCCACCTCGATAAGATGGCCTGGAGGTATCGGCGCCCCAAACACGTGGCACCTAAATCCAGCCGGCGTCGAGCGCTCAAAATCGAAGTTGACGAGCGTGTCGATATGATCGAGCTCTTCTCGTGGAATACCAAGTGAAACCAGATAGTCGGTAACGATCCCAACTGCCGCTGAAGCCCTCAGCCCCTTGGCATCGAGCCCCAATTTGGGCAGGCTCGCGGTCGGCTCCGCCTCGTTAGCAAGCGAGTCCTCATCGTATAGGCTGCTTGCTCGCGAGAGCGGCTCGGACGGGCGCGCCACGTTGTGGTACAGCCAGGCAGTCTTATGGGACAGGACGATCGGCAGGTCCATGAGCCCTCCAATGAAGTCGGATAACCAACCTTATTCCCCTGCCCACGGGTCCGCACACCTTCGTGCGCAAGAAAGCGATTCCACCCGTTCGAGTGGCAGAAAACCCATCACAACATTCGATGCTTTTCCCGATTTTGGCAAAAAACGGCGAATGTTGTGATGGTTTGAGGCGAGGTGAGGGGCACAGAGGGCCAAAGCATCGTGCTTGGAGCGTGACTTTTTTCGCCCGGCACCCAACAAAAACCTTGACTCTACAATAGTTATAGGGTTTTCACTACACTGGTAGCTAAACGAACCAAGCCAGAAAGCCCCGCCCATGGAACACGACCTCACACGCGGCAATGTCCTTAAGACCATCGCGGTCTTTGCCCTGCCCTATATGCTCTCGTACTTTTTGCAGATGCTCTACGGCATGGCCGACCTGTACATGATGGGGCAGTTTAGCGGCGCTGCCGGCATCACCGCCGTGGGTAATGGCGCGCAGACGCTCTATATCATTACCGTGACGCTCGTGGGCCTGGCCATGGGAACGACGGTCATCGTCGGCCACGCCGTGGGCTCGCGCCGTTTCGACCGCGCCGAGACCGCCATCGGCAACACTATCACGCTGTTTATGGGCGTCTCGGTGGTACTGGCCGCTGTCCTGCTTGCACTGTGCCCGCAAATCGTGGCACTCATTGGCACGCCGACCGAGGCAGTCGAAGGAACCGCCGCATACCTGCGTATCTGCTTTATCGGCATTCCCTTTATCGCCGCATACAACATCCTCTCGGCCATCTTTCGCGGCCTGGGCGATTCGCGCTCGCCCATGTACGTGATCGGCGTGGCATGCATCATTAACATCGCGCTCGATTTTCTGTTTATCGGCCACATGGGGCTCGGCCCCGTGGGCGCGGCGCTCGGCACGGTGACCGCGCAGACGGCCAGCGTTGCCCTCGCGCTCGTGTGGCTTAAGAGCCGCCGTACGAACATCCACGTTAAGCGCAGCGACCTGCGCCCCCAGCCCGAGGTGCTCGGCAGCATTCTTAAGATCGGCGTGCCCGTGGCCGTGCAGGACGGCTGTATCCAGGTGGCGTTTATGTTTATCACCGTCATCGCCAACCACCGAGGGCTCGTCGACGCCGCCGCCGTGGGCCTGGTCGAGAAGATGATCAGCTTTTTGTTCATTGTGCCGAGCTCCATGGGCGCCACCGTCAGCG
>URWZ01000068.1 GCA_900551625.1 uncultured Collinsella sp. | reverse complement strand
ACGAGATAGCGTAGCGTCTCGTGGGCTCGGAGATGTGTATAAGAGACAGGGACAACGAACGGCGTGTCCATGACGACCGCGTCGTTGATGGGCTCACCCAGATCGACGATGCGATCCTCGCCCAGCAACTCGTAGCCGTCTTCGTAGGCCTCGGGGTCCTCGGGCTCCTCAAAGAGGTAGAACTCCTCGATCTCGCCTGCGATATCAAACGAGGCGGGCTCCAGGCAGCGATCGCACTCGCCGGTGGCGTGAGCGCGGACCATGCCCGAAAGCAGAACACCGGTACCGGCGTTGGTAAAGACCACGTCGTAGGCAATGCCGTCCTGCAGCTGGTACTCCTTCTCGCCCACCGTGTAGGTGGCGACATCGACCTTGCCGGTCAGCGGGTATGAGTCTCCGGGAAACTCGAGCTGCTCGGAAAGATCGACGGTTACGCTCGGGAACTCGGCCATTACCACTGACCGTTCTGCTGAGCGGCGCCCTCGTTGAGCTGCTGACGGCAACGGGTGACGGTGCCGGTCAGGCTCTTAAGGTTCTCCTCGAGGTGCGTAAAGACCTGCTCGGCGTAATCCTCGGCGGCATAGCGCGTCTCGCGCTCGTACTGCTGGGCACGGTCGCGGATGTCGTCGGCCTGCTGCTGTGCCAAGCGGACAATTTCCTGCTCACCGGCAATGGTGAGCGCCTGCTGCTGAGCATCGGCAATGATGGAATCGGCCTGAGCGGCGGCGGAGGCCATAAGCTCCTCGCGCTCTTTGAGGATACGGCGGGACTTCTGCCACTCCTCGGGATAGCTCATGCGGATCTCATCGAGGATGTTAAAGAAGACGTCGGCGTCGATAACCTTCATCTGGGCGTTCTTGCCGAACGGCGTCTTAGCCTCTTCGATGAGCCCCTCGAGCTCGTCGACAAGACTCACGATCCTGTCGCCAGGAAAATTCTCGCCCGGCATCCGGTCTCCTTTCATAGGTAACATATCATCGTGTTAGTTTACCACATGCCACCAGGCAATAAAAAACGTCACGAAAAGCGATGTTTGAGTGCTTCGACCACGTTGGGCGGCACAAACGTCGACACGTCGCTGCCAAGCGACGCGATCTGACGCACCACCGAACTCGAGATATAGCCGTACTGCGGAGCACTCATGACAAAGATGGACTCCAGCTCGCTATCCAGGCGATAGTTGAGGTCGGCCTGCTGCAACTCGTACTCAAAGTCGGTCATGGCGCGCAGACCCTTAACGACGGCACCCGCCCTCTGTTCACGTGCAAAGTCGACCAGCAGGCCGGTGAAGGGCAGTACCTCGACGCCGTCAATATCACCGAGCGCCTCGCGGGCCAGCGCCACGCGCTCATCGAGCATAAACGTGGTGCCCACACCGTTTTTACCCTGCGATTCGGCCACGGCGACAATCACGCTGGGAAAGATGCGTCGGGCGCGGCGGATCACATCGATATGGCCAAACGTGATGGGATCGAAGGTGCCCGGGACGATCACGCGGTTGATGGTGTCATTCATGGGCGTCCTCCTGAAACGTCGTGGCATCGTTGTTATCAGCATCGGTGACGGCACTATCGCCCTCACCGTCATCATCGCCGACCCAACGAAGCAGGTCGACCGAGGTAATGCCGTAGCGCTTCTCTCGCACGGTCTTAAAACAAGCCGGATGAGCACCTGCATCGGCTGCGGCATGCTCAAAAAGGGCAAAGGCCCCGGGCGCCAGCAGTCCCTGCTGGGAAAGATTTTGCAGCAGCTCCTCGACCGGCTCGGCGCCAAAGGCATAGGGCGGGTCGAGCAAGATCAGGTCAAAGGGACCACCCGGCACACGGCCGCGCGAGGCGCTCGCCAACACATCGCCGGTAACGACACGCCAACGCGAGCGGTCGCGGCACAGCGACTCGATATTCTTGGTGATCAGACGGGCGGCATTGCGATCGATCTCGAACGTGGTGAGCGAGCGGGCGCCACGCGAGAGCATCTCGATTCCCAGGGCGCCGGAGCCGCCAAAGGCGTCCAGCACGCGGACCTCGTCCAGATCGAAGTCGAACGCCGACATGACCATGGACGCGCATGCCTCGCGCACGCGATCGGTCGTGGGACGGGTGACATCGCGCCCACGCGGCTCTTCGATCTTGCGGCCACGCCATTCACCGCCGATGATTCTCATCCTCCGCTGACCTCCTTAAAGATATGTCGATAACGCATGGCGACCGCGTCGCGCAAGGGGCGTGTCGCCACGGAGTCAAGGTTGCAAGCATACCGCAAGAGCTCGACAGCGTCCAAATGGGCCCATTCGATAAGATCCTCGTCGGCGTCCAGGTCCACAAAGCGCAGGGTCACGCCGCCGTGCTGGCGGTAGCCCAGAATCTCGCCCTCGTGGCGCAGGCGCAGGTCCATCTGGGCGAGCGCAAAGCCGTCAGAGGTCTTTTCGAGCGACTGGAGACGGTCTTGTGCCGCCGACGCGCCGCCATTGCCCTTGGAGTGCGTCATGACCAGGCAGGCGCCCGACACGCTGCCGCGGCCCACGCGACCGCGCAGCTGGTGCAGGGCCGCCAAGCCAAAGCGCTCACCGTTCTCGATGACCATGACGGTGGCGTTGGGCACGTCGACGCCTACCTCGACCACCGTGGTCGAGACGAGCACGTCGATCTCGCCACGCTTGAAGGCATCGATGACCCGATCCTTCTCCCCCGCTGGCATACGGCCGTGAAGGCGCTCGATGGCAAGACCCGGCAACGCCAGACGCAGGCGGTCGAGCTCGGTTGCCGTATCGTGCAGTGGCACGGGGACCGTCACGCGGCCCTCGTCGTCGCGGGCGATACCGGGCACGTCTTCCAGCTCATCGGCCGAGTCACTCGGCTCCACGAGCGGACAAATCACGTAGGCCTGCTGACCCTTTTCATGCGCCTTGCGGATGGCGCCATAGGCGAGGTCGCGGCTCGACTCGGTGAGCACGCACGTCGTAACGCCCGCCCCCGGAACAGGTCGATGGCGGATGATGCTCGTGTCCAGGTCACCGTAGACCGAGAGCGCCAACGTGCGCGGGATCGGCGTGGCCGTCATAACGAGCAGGTCGGCACCCGGCCCCTTGGCACGCAGGGCATTGCGCTGGCCCACACCGAAGCGGTGCTGCTCGTCAATGACGACAAGCGACAGGTGCTTAAACGCCACGTCATCCGAAAGGACTGCGTGGGTTCCAAAGAGCACGTCGAGCTCGCCCGATTCCAGCTGGGTATGGATCTGCTCGCGCTCGACCGCCGGCGTGGCACCCGTCAGGAGCGCCCAGGACATGCCAGCCTGCGAAAGCAAGGGGCCGGTCTTATCGGCATATTGGCGCGCCAGCACGCCCGTAGGCGCCATAACGCAGGACTGGGTACCCGAATCGGCCGCGACAGCCAGCGCGCAGGCGGCGACGGCCGTCTTGCCGGTACCGACGTCGCCCAGCAGCAGGCGGTTCATCACGCGCCCGCCATCGCACATGTCGTGCAGGATGTCTTTGAACGCGGCCTCCTGCTCGTCGCTCAACGAAAACGGCAGGGCTTCCTTGAGCGCCGCCAGGTGCTCGCCCGCGGCGTGGGCGTAGGGAGCGACTTCGACCAAGCCGCCATCGTTGCGCAGGCGCAGCGCCAGCTGAAGGTAGAGGCACTCCTCGTAGGCAAGGCGACGTCGCGCGATATCCCGCTCGGCCATACTCGATGGAAAATGGATTGAACGCAGCGCACGGGCATTACTCATCAGGCGGCGCTTGACACGCAGGCGTGCAGGAATCGGATCGAAGGGATTGCCGATGACCTCAAGCGCACCGCTAACGATGCGGCGCATCCACGCCTGGCTCACCCCATCGCTCACGTAATGGACCGGCAGAATGGTGCCCGCGGCACGCCCGTCCTCGAGCTTTTCGAAATGCGGAGAGGCCATCTGCTTAAAGCCGTAGGCAAACTCGACCTTACCCATCACAGCCAGACGGTCTCCCTGCTTAAACTGCTGGGCAATCCAGGGCTGACGGAAAAAGGCGACTTGCAGCACGCCCGTCTCGTCCACCAGCGAGACCTCGGTCACCTGCATACGCGGACGAGGCTGCTTTTGGACGATACGATCGACCGTGGCGACAATCGTGCACACGGTCCCGATGGGAGCCATCTCGATGGACCAGGAGCGCGTAAAGTCGAGATAGCGGTGAGGGATATGGAGAAGGAGGTCCCCCACCGTCCGAATTCCCAGACGGCGAAGGGCCTCCTCACGTTTACCCGAAACATATTTGAGTCGCGCGATATCCTCGTCGAGCGCATTGCTCTGGGCAAAGCGCTCCGAGACGCGCGGCACGGAGCACAGCTCGGACATGGGCAGATGCCTACTCGATCGAGAAGATCACGGGGTAGAGCGGCTGCTCGCCACGATGGGCGTCGATCTCCAGGTCGGGCTGAGCCTCCTCGATGGCGTCGACAATCTCCTGGAAGGCCTCATCGGACAGCTCCTCGCCGGCCAGAATCGTCAGCGCGTCGCCCTCCTCTTCCTCCTGCATACGGTTGATGCAGTCGAGCGTGACCTGCTTCACATCGGAGCCGACCACGTCGATGGAGCCGGCAATGATACCCATGACGTCACCGGAGTGAATCGGCGAGCCGTCAGAGGCGCTGGAATCGCGCACGGCACGGGTGACCTCGCCATCGCGAACCTCGCTGATGGCGTCGACCATGGCGGCAACGGCGTCCTCGAGCTCGGAATCGGGCAGGACGGCGAACAGCGCGGAGAACGCCTGCGGGACGGTCTTGGTGGGAACGACGGCGACCTTCTTGTCGGTGCAGGCAGAGGCTGCGGCCTCGGCAGCCATGCGGATGTTGCCGTTATTGGGCAGGATAATGACCGAGGTCGCGTTGACCTGGTCCACCGCGCCCAGCAGGTCGGCGGTCGAGGGGTTCATGGTCTGGCCACCCGAGACGATCACGTCAACGCCGAGAGACTTGAGGATGTCGGCCTCGCCCGAACCGGCGGCAACGGCGACAAAGCCCAACGCCTTGGCGGGCTCGGCGGCCTTTTCCTGGTCCTCATGAATCTTGGCGGTACGGTCGTAGGCCTCCATCTCCATGTTGTGGATAAAGACCTCGTAGATCTGACCAAGCTGCAGCATGTGCTCGAGCACCAGGTTAGGCGTGTTGGAGTGCACATGGATCTTGTAATCGGGGTAGGCACCCACGAGCAGCTCGCAGTCGCCCATGGAGCCCAGGAACTTAAGGCACTCGTCCTCGTCAAACGGGGCGTCGGCCTTAAAGAGGAACTCGTTGCAGTAGCGGAACTCCGAGCCCTCCCAATCGTCGTTGGCCTCAATCTCAACGCGACCGAGGGCCGCGTCGCGGGCAGAGCCAGCGGAATCAAACGTGGCGGAGAAATCCTCGACAACGGTGCTGCGGCCAAGCGCAGCGGCGACAAAGTTCTCCAGGAAGATGGCAAAGCCAAAGGCGCCGGAGTCGACCACGCCGTTCTCCTTCAGAACGGGCAGCAGGTCGGGCGTGCGGGCGACGGACTGGTAGGCCTCGACGACGATGGCGTCGAGCGCGTCCTCGGCCGAGAACTTCTTCTTTTCGCACTCATCGGCCTTGGTCGAGACATCGCGAAGCACCGTGAGGATCGTGCCCTCGATGGGCTTGCGAACGGCCTGGAAGGCGACCTTGACGGCGCGACGGAAAGCGAAGGCGATGTTGGCGGACGTAATGGGCTCGTCGACAGAGACGAGACCCTCGGCCACGCCACGCAGGATCTGCGAGGTGATGACGCCGGAGTTGCCGCGGGCACCCATCAGGGAGCCGTGGGTAATGGCGCCGGCAATGGCCTCCATATCGGCATCGGCGGGAAGGGCGGAAAGCTCCTTGGTCACCGAGGCGAGCGTGAGCGACATGTTGGTGCCGGTGTCGCCGTCGGGTACGGGGAAGACGTTGAGCTTGTTGATCTCCTCGGCCTTGTCGGAAACGGCAGCCGCAGCGATCGGAAAACAGGTGCGAATGGTCTTTGCAATCATGGGTATTTGAATCTCCGTTTTCGGATGCTAGTTCAGACGGCTCTTGAGCGCGTCGATATGGATGCCGATCTTAAGGCTGGCGGGATCGATCTGGGCGATCTCCTGCAGGGTAAAGGCAACGGAGCTCGAAAGATTGTGGCAGACGGACTTCATGTTGACGCCGTTCTCGAGCACGACGTGAAGATCGACCGTAAGGCCGTTCTCGTCGGCGGAGACAAGCACGCCCTTGCGGAGGCGCTGACCGGCAAGCAGGCGCACGCTCTCGGCGCCCTGGAGCTGTTCGGCCATACCGACGACGCCATAGCACGTCATCGCGGCATAACCGGCAATATCGGCAATAACGTCGTTCGAGACGCTCAGGCTGCCGTTAATGGTCTCAGACAAAAGAATCTCCTTATCTGGTGCTCACGGCACCATCTCGTGGGAGCAATCATTGCATTATTCTACAACGAGCGCGCCATGTTGAGGTGGTGGGTCGCGGGATTACATCCTCGACACGAAATGTTGATATGGCAACGTTCGCGCCAGGCGATCGCGGCATGAAAAAACCCGCCGCATAAGCGACGGGTTTTACAACCTGGCTCCCCGGGTAGGACTCGAACCTACAACAGCGCGGTTAACAGCCGCGTGCTCTACCATTGAGCTACCGAGGAATAGGTGCGTGCTCTCAAGCAACGAAGTTTATTATACGGACGAATCAGCTTAGGGCAAGAACTTTTTTGAGAATTTTTCCGACCTAGTCATTGGGGACGTCCCCAATGACTACATGAAAGCGCCCCCAAGCGGATGTGCTTGAGGGCGCTTCTTGCTTGCGAGGTTAAGACTCAATATAGTCCTTCAGCTTGCTACTGCGGCTGGGGTGGCGGAGCTTGGCCAGGGTCTTGGACTCGATCTGGCGGATACGCTCGCGCGTGACGCCAAACTCGCGGCCGACTTCCTCGAGCGTACGGGGATGTCCGTCGACAAGGCCAAAGCGCAGCTCGATAACCTTGCGCTCACGATCGGCAAGCGAATCGAGCACCTGGGTGAGCTGCTCCTGCAGCATGGAGAAGCTGGCGGCATCGGGCGGAACGATAGCCTGGGAGTCCTCGATGAAGTCGCCCAGCTGGGAATCCTCTTCCTCGCCGATGGGGGTCTCGAGCGACACGGGCTCCTGCGAAATCTTCTGAATCTCGCGGACGCGGTCGGCGCTCATGTCCATCTCGGCACCGATCTCCTCGGGGGTCGGGTCGCGACCCAGGTCCTGGAGAAGCTGGCGCTGCACGCGGACGAGCTTGTTGATGGTCTCGACCATGTGCACGGGAATACGGATGGTACGGGCCTGGTCGGCGATAGCACGCGTGATGGCCTGACGGATCCACCATGTGGCGTACGTGGAGAACTTAAAGCCCTTCTGGTAGTCGAACTTCTCGACGGCGCGAATCAGACCGAGGTTGCCCTCCTGGATCAGGTCCAGGAACAGCATGCCGCGACCGACATAGCGCTTGGCGATGGAGACGACCAGACGCAGGTTTGCGCTGATGAGCGCCTGCTTGGCTTCGAGGCCCACGTTCTCAATGCGCGTAAGACGACGCATCTCGGCACGCGTGAGTTCGAGCTCACCAGCATCGGCAGCCTCGAGCTTCTCGGTGGCCTCAAGACCGGCCTCGATCTTCATGGCCAGATCGACC
>URWZ01000067.1 GCA_900551625.1 uncultured Collinsella sp. | reverse complement strand
CGAAGCGGTTGGCCAGCTTGGAGATGTGCACAAGGCCGTCCTGGTGCACGCCCACGTCGACGAAGGCGCCAAAGTCGACGACGTTGCGCACCGTGCCCTTGAGTTCCATGCCGGGCTCCAGGTCGTCGATGGAAAGTGCCGAGCGGCTAAAGACCACCTCGGGCGCGTCGTCGCGTGGGTCGCGACCGGGCTTCTTGAGTTCGTTGACAATGTCGATGAGCGTCAGGGTGCCGCAGTCCAGGTCGCTTGCCAGCGCCGAGATGCTGCCCAGACGGCGCTCAATGTCGGGCACGCCGCCGCGGCTGAGCTCGTTGGCCTTAACGCCGGCGCGCTCCAGGACAGACGTGGCCACCTCGTAGCTCTCGGGGTGGACGCTTGTCGCGTCGAGCGGGTTCTTGCCGCCGCTGATGCGCAGGAAGCCCGCGGCGTTGAGATATGCCTTGGGTCCCAGCTTGGGGACCTTTTTAAGCTGGCGGCGATCGGTAAAGGCGCCATTTTCCTCGCGGTAGGCCACGATATTCTTGGCCACGCTCGGCGTGATGCCCGATACATATCTCAGCAGGCTTGCGCTCGCGGTGTTTACGTCGACGCCCACGCGGTTGACGACGTCCTCCACCACATGGCCCAGGGTGCGCGAAAGCTCGGCCTGGTCAAGGTCGTGCTGGTACTGGCCAACGCCGATGGACTGGGGCGGAATCTTGACGAGTTCTGCCAGCGGGTCCTGCAGGCGGCGGCCCAGGCTCATGGCGCCGCGTACGGTGACGTCCAGGTCGGGATATTCCTGGCTGGCAAGCTCGGAAGCGGAGTACACCGATGCGCCGGCCTCGTTGACGATGGTGTATCGCAGTCCAGGTGCCTGCTCGGCGATAAACTCCGAGACGACTTCCTCGGTCTCGCGGCTGGCGGTGCCGTTGCCGATGACGATGGTGTTGACGCTGTCCTTTTTGACGAGGCGGGCGAGCTCGCGCTTGGTGCCGGCGACGTCGTGGCGCGGCTTGGTGGGGTAGACCACGCCGTGGTCGAGCAGCTTGCCGGTCTCGTCCATGACGGCGACCTTGCAGCCGGTGCGGTAGCCCGGATCGAGTGCGAGCACGCGGGCGCCGCGCACGGGGCGTGCCGAGAGCAGGCCCTCGAGATTCTTGGCAAAGACGTTGATGGCCTCGGTCTGGGCGCGAACGGTGAGTTTGGCGCGGGCCTCGCGCTCTAGCGAGGGGGCCATGAGGCGCTTGTAGCCGTCGGCGATGGCGGCATCGAAAACGGGCGCGAAGACGCCCTGGCGTCGGGGCCAACGACTGCCGAGGCGCGCCGTGGCGGCGGCGCCGTCGACGTTCACGCGCACGCGGAGCTTGCCCTCGCGCTCACCGCGGTCGATAGCCAGCACGCGGTGGTTGGGTATACGGCGCAGCGGCTCATCATAGCTGTAGTACGGCTCGTAGGGGGTCTTCTCGGCGGGGTCGGTGGCCTCGACGACGATATCGGCAGTGTTTTGCGTAAAGGAGCGCAGGTCGGCGACGTTCTCCGGGTCCTCGGCTACCGTCTCGGCCACGATGTCGGCGGCGCCGGCGAGCGCCTTCTCGGGCGTGTTGAAGCCGGCCTCCTCGTTGACGTATGCCGCGGCGGCGTCGAGTGCGCTGCCCTTGGCCGAGGCCTGCATGATGATCATGTTGGCGAGCGGCTCCAGGCCGGCCTCGCGGGCCTTTTGCGCGCGGGTCATGCGCTTTTTGCGGTAGGGCTTGTAGAGGTCCTCGACACGCTGGAGCTGCGTGGCCTCGCGAATTTGCTGTTCGAGTTCGGGCGTGAGCTTGCCCTGGGCGTCGATGAGCAGAATGACGTCCTCTTTGCGCTGCTCAAGATTGCGCAGGTAGGACAGGCGCTCGTCGAGGGCGCGCAGGGCGACGTCGTCCATGCCGCCCGTGGCTTCCTTGCGGTAGCGCGAGATAAAGGGGATGGTGTTGCCCTCGTCGATGAGCTTGACGGCTGCCTCGATGTTGTCAGCCTTAAGGTTGAGCTCGCGGGCGAGCTGGGCGATAAGATCCATGGGACTCCTTGCGTTTGAGGTGCGTTTGCAGCACAGGGCTACCAAGGATACCACCCGTCCCAAAAGACTGTTTTGGGGCTGCGCCATGAAAACGGCCCATCTACTACGTTTGAACCGTATAGGTCGACCATGCCTGGGTTTTCCGAAAATCGGCAAGCCGTCTACCTGCAGTTTTTATTTCGCGAAATTTGGCATGGTTGAGGGCGATCGGTTAAACGTAGTAGATAGGTGCGTTTCGTGGCGAACGAATCAAGCCGAGGTGCAAAATAGCCCCCGTCTCAGAAAAATCGTCAGCGAAGTAGCAAAAAGCCCCGCGGGCATGAGGCTGCTCGCGGGGCAAAGAAGAGGGGCTTATTGGTGGCGGACCGAGGGGCTCGGCATGGGGCTTCTGCCGCGGCCGCTCTTAAGGCATTACAGCTCGACGAGCTGGCCGGTCTCGGCGGCCTCCTTGATGGCGTTAAGCAGCGTGAGCGTCTTAACGTTGTCAGCGGGGGTCACGACGGGCTCGACCTCGCGGCGGACGACTTTCACAAAGTGCCTGAGCTGCATCTTGTGCGGCAGCGCCGGGTCCACAGCCGGGATCTCCATCTGCAGCGGCTTGTGCCAGTTGGAGGCACCGTCGTAGGAGAACTGGTGCAGGCGGGGCAGCGAAAGGGCGCCCTTGGTGCCACCGATAAAATAGGCGTCGGCGTCGAAGGGGCGGTACTGCGGATCCTCGCGAGCGGTGGCCTCCCAGTTCCAGGGGCTGGCGGTGGCGTCAGAGATGGTCATGCTTGCGAGCGCGCCATCGGCAAAACGGACGTTGACCACGGCGGAGTCCTCGGTCTCAAAACCGCGGGCGGCGCTGGACTGCATGCCCTGGACGGCAACGGGCTCGCCCAGCAGGTAGCGGAGCAGGTCGACGTCGTGCACCAGGTTGACCAGGATCGGGCCGGCACCCTTCTTGCGGCGCCACTCGACATCGAAGTACTCGTCATTCTTATAGATCATGTAGTGGAAGCTCGACACGGTGAGCTTGCCCAGCTCGCCGGACTCGATGATCTCCTTGGCCTTGTTGACGAAGGGATTGTGGCGACGGTGCTGACCCACGAGTACGGGCACGCCGGCGGTCTCGGCCTCGGCGGCAAAGGCCTGGGCATCCTCGAGGTCGTTGGAGATCGGCTTTTCGACCAGCGGCACGATGTTGCGCTTCACGGCCTCGCGGGCAACGCCCAGGTGCAGGTCGTTGGGGGTGGCGATGATGACGGCCTCGGGCTTGACCTCGTCCATCATCTGGGCGGGATCGGTAAAGAACGGCACGCCGGCGGCCTCGGCCGTGGCGCGGGCGCCCTCAAAGGCGTCGGCGATGGCGACGAGCTCGGCCTCGGGCTCCTCGGTGACAAAGCGGATGTGGTTGCGGCCCATGGCGCCGGCGCCGATAACGGCAATGCGGACGGGGTTGAGCTCAGACATTTCGACTCCTTAATACTGGTGACCGGTGGAATGCAACAGAGGGGCTGTCCCTTTGTCGCATCGGTAAAACTAAGCGGACTTCTTCTTGCTGTCGGAGACCATCATGTAGACGGTGAGCACGACGGCGATGGCGGCGATCACAATGGCGCCGTAGAAAGACTGCTGGTAGGCGGCGCTGCCGGCCTCGGCGTGATACAGCACGGCGGTGATGGGCTGGCTGATCCAGGTGGAAGCGGCATAGCCCAGGAACATGATGCCGTAGTTGACGCCGATGTTGCTGGTGCCAAAGGCGCCACCGGTGAGCGGCGGGTAGATGACGAGCAGGGCGCCAAAGCTAAAGCCGAGCAGGGCGAGTGCCACAAAGAACATGCTCTGCGTAAAGCTCATCGACATGATGACGAGCGCGACGATGGTGACGACAAGGCTGATGAGCAGCGACTTATAGGCGCCGAGCTTGTCGATGATCTGGCCAAAGGACAGGCGGCCGACCAGGTTGGCGCAGGTGTTGACGGAGACCACCACACCGCCGAGCGCGACGGCCGCGGCGCTCGTGGGATCGGCGAAGAGCTGGACGGCGGCGATGGAGGCAACCTTGCCCACGAGCAGGGTACCCGCGGTGGCGGCGAAGGCGAAGGTGATGATGAGGACCCAGAAGCGCGGGGTCTTGACCATCTCGCCCGGGGTGAGGTCACCGAAGGTGCCGGCATGTGCGCCACCCTTGGGGGCCTCGAAGCCCTCGGGCAGCCAACCGGCCTCGGGGGCCTTCAGGAACAGGGCGGAGGCGGCGATCGTCACAAAGAAGATGACGCCGAGTGCCTTGAGGGCGCCAAAGATGCCCAGGCTCGGGATGAGCAGCGAGGCGAGCACCGGGGACAGCACGGCGGGGCCGGCGGTCGAAGCGGCCAGGGTGATGCCGGAGGCGAGGCCCTTCTTGTCGATGAACCACTTTTGACCGGTGGTGAGTGCCGGGTTGTAGCCCAGGCCGTTGCCGATGGCGGCGACGAGCGAGAACCACAGGTAGAACTGCCACGGCTCGGTGACGGTGCCGGACATGAACCAGCCCACGCCGTAGCACGCGGCGGCGGCGATCACGACGTTGCGCGGGCCGATCTTATCGGAGATGCGGCCGGCGAAGATGCCCGTCACGGCCATGATGGTCTGAAAGACCGGGAACGCCCAGGTAAGGGCGCTCGACCACTCGGGGTAGACGGCGAGCAGGTTCTTGCTCACGACGGAATACAGCGCGATGGAGCTGATGAAGAACATGGTGACGCACGCGGCGGAAAGCACGACGGCGCGACCCTTGTTGGAGTTGGTGGAAGCCATTGGACTCTTTCTAATCGATACGGGGGAGGAGCGGGCGTGTCCGCGGGACCTCCCTGTCAGGTTGGTTTACTGGTCAGTCGGCTTGGCGACGCCGGACTCATCGGACCAGAGCTCGACACCCTTGTTCTTAAGGTAGTTGTCGGCATAGGCGCGACGGCCGCCGGGCTTGGCGGTGAGGTCGCCCATCATGTTGGAGAAGCCGCCGTCGACCTTGATGGCGTCGCCGGTGGTAAAGTCCGAGCGCTTGGACGCCAGGAACATGACGGCGTTGGCGATATCGCTGACCTCGCCGATGCGGCGCGTGGCGATCAGACGGCTGCGGCTCTTTTCGACCTCGGGGTCGGCGTAGAAGTTGGCCGACATCGGGGTCTTAACAAAGCAGGGTTCGACGCAGTTGGAGCGGACGCCGTAGGGGCCCCACTCGGCGGCGAGCATCTTGGACATCATGTTGACGCCCGCCTTGGTGGAGCTGTACACGCCCGAGAACGTCTCGGGGGAGTGGCTGGCGACGGTCGAGATGTGCACCAGGCGACCCTGGCCGGCCTTGATCATCTCGCGACCAAAGCGCTGCGAGGTGATGAAGTAACCGGTGAGGTTGACGTTGATGACCTCGTTCCAGTCGGAGAGCGGCAGGTCTTCCATAGCTGCGAAGCGCAGGATGCCGGCGGTGTTGACGAGAACGTCGACGCGGCCGAAGTTGGCGATGGTGGCGTCGACGGCAGCCTGAACCTCGGCCTCGTCGGTGGCGTTCATCTTGTAACCCTCGGCGTGGATGCCAAACTCGGCAGCGAGGTCGGCGGCAGCGGCCTTGACCTTTTCCTCGTCCAGATCGAGCAGGACGACGTTGGCGCCATTGCGGGCGAACTCGCGGCAGATCTCGACGCCCATGCCGCCGAGTGCGCCGGTCACGGCGCAGACATCGCCCTCGAGCTTAAGCCAGTTGCTCATAGGAACTTCCCTTCTTGTGCCTCCCTGTGGGTCGCTCCCATTAATCGACCCACGTGGTTTTCGCAGGTTATCGTATGCTTTGCATTTGCGCAGGTGAATTGCATAATTGTTAGAATGGCGTTAACCGTAGGTTTACACTGTGCGATGCAGTCTATGCTCAATTGAGCGCGTGACCTGCGAAAACAACCCCTCTGTGGCACCATGTGGCCACGGACGTGAAAACAGGAGATTGACGTGTACGATCGACGACTTGAGGCCATATCGGCCGCCGCGGAGCTGGGAAGCTTCTCGCGTGCGGCGGCAAAATTGCGCGTGTCGACTCCGGCGCTCGTCAAGCAGGTGTCGGGCTTCGAGGCCGAGTTCGGCATCACACTGTTCGAACGTTCGCACTCAGGCGTCAAGGTGACGCCGGCGGGTGCTCTGCTGGTGGATGACGCGCGCTCGATCATGCGGCAGTCCGAGGACGCGCTGCGCCGTGCCCGACGCGCGGCGGGCGATGGCGGTGCCGTGCGCCTGGGCGTGTCGATGATGTGCCCGGGACGCCAGACGCTGTCGATGTGGACGGGTGTGCACGAGCTGGAGCCATCGCTGCGATTTGAGATCGTGCCGGTAAGCGACCTCTACGACGAGCGCGAATCCGTCATGCGCAGCTTGGGCCGCGAGGTCGATGTGGTGCAGTCGAGTTTTTCGACCCCGCGCTGGGGCGACACCTGCCAAAAGCTCCGCATCGTCAATGTGCCGTTTTATATCGACGTGCCGCGCACGAGCCCGCTGGCGCGCAAGACACGCATTACGGTCGCCGACTTGGAGGGCATGCCCCTGCGCGTGCTCCGCCACGGCAACGACGCCATGGACAGCCTGCGCATCGACCTGTTGGCCGACGGCGGCGTGGACGTGATCGACGTGGACAGCTTCGACTTTGCGCTCTTTAACGAGGCGGAGGAAAAGGGCGACGCGGTTCTCACCTGCGGAGCGTGGTCGGGCGTGCACCCGGCCTTTGTGGGCGTACCGTTCCTGTGCGGGCGAGAGGTGCCGGTCTTTTTGCACTATCCGCTCGAGCCTACCCTCCAAGTACAAAAATTCGTCAACGCCATGGCCCAACTTCTCAACTAGCTCATTTGGGACGGGTTTAGCGGTCCTCGCGTTGCGGGTCGGCTGTCTCGGCTGCCTTTACGCGGTTCTTGTCGATGTACATGTTTTTGTCGGCCTGAGAAAAGAGCTCACGCATCGTAGGCGGTTCATCGAAATCGCTGGAAAGCGCGTAGCCCACCGCATAGCTGATAGGCATGTCGGGGTGAGCCTCGGAACACTCGTTCACGTTCGCACGAACCCGAGCGAGACAGGACTCCACGGCAGCTCGATCGGCATCCCATAGCACCGCGATAAACTCATCGCCGCCGTCACGACCCACAAAGCAGGTCTCGGACGCCACACGCCCCAGCTGCCGGGCAAAAGAGCGGATGTATTCGTCGCCCTTCTCGTGACCAAAGCTGTTATTGACCGCATGCAGATTGTTAAGGTCGAAGACGCATACCGCAACGGGCGCCTCCGCGGAGACAGACTGCTCCTGCCCCAAGATCTCCTCGCACTTGTTCTTGTTGGGCAGTCCCGTGGCTTCGTCGAGATAGACTTTGTTCTGCAGCTCGCGATTGAGTGCGGCAGTGCGCACCGCGCGAACAACTTCGACCGCAAAGGTCGCCACCAAGCCCACGATGTCGATGATCACCAAGCCCTCGAGATAGTTGAGCGCCGACGCCTTCTCCTGAGAGTAGTCCTCTGCGAGTCGCGTAGCATCGTCGCAAATGCCAAAGAACTCCTCGCTCATGGAGATGATGTCGGTGCTCTCGTAGCCGACTTCGCGCACGCGGCTAATCTCGGCGCAAAGCTCATCATAATAATTTGCAAGCTCGGTCATCTTTGCCTGATACTCATCGTCGTCGAGACGGACG
>URWZ01000066.1 GCA_900551625.1 uncultured Collinsella sp. | reverse complement strand
ACACGCATAAAAAGCCTCCCATTTCTCATGTCCAAGAAATGGGAGGCAGTTCAGCACGGAACGGGAGGGGGCTAAAGGTAGGAGTCTACCGGTGGGTTGACCCCACCGGACAGACGATGACCAGATGATCCTTTACAGGATCGTCAAGGTTTCCGTGGGGTACCCGTTGGGTACTTAGAGCATCACGCAAGCGACGGTCAGGATGATGGCGCAGACGACGGAGAGAGCGACGATGAGCTTAAGGGCAAACTTGAGCCAGGTCGTCCACTCGATCTTGGCCAGGGCGAGACCGCCCATGATGGCGCCGGAGGTCGGGGTGAACAGGTTCACAACGCCGATGGCAGAGGAGAAGATCATGACCATGACCTCGGGCGAGAAGCCGAGCTTAACAGCCAGCGGTCCCATGATAGGCATGGAGACGGTAGCCATACCAGAGGTCGAGGGGATCAGGAAGGACAGGCCGAAGTAGACCAGGAAGCTCATGGGAGCGAAGATCACGCCGGACAGGCCAGCCAGAGCATTGGCGGCAGCGTCGAGGACGTAGACGTCGAGGCCGGTGTTAGCCATGAGGACGGAGATACCACGGGCGAGGGCGATGACGAGAACAACGGACATCATGTCGGCAGCGCCGGTGATGAAGGTGTTAACGATCTGCTTCTCGGACAGGCCACCGATGATACCGATCAGGACGGCCATGAGGAAGAACCAGGTGGAAGCCTCGTCGAAGTACCACTGGCCAATGGGCAGGCCGGTGATCAGGGCAGACCAGCCCTGGACGACGGCGTTACCGTCGGCGTCGTAGACAGCGCCAGCGTCGAAGAAGTTGGCGACGCCCTCGTTGAGGTCGGCCAGCGGAATGAAGCCGACGATCATAACGACGAAGGTGAAGGCAAAGGCGATCAGAACACCCTTCTGACGACCGGTGAGCTTGACCTCATTGTGAACCTCGGAAGCAGCCTTGCCGTGAGCCTCTTCGGCGTCCTTGAGCTCCTGCATCGACAGGATGGTGGAACCCTTGTCAGCCTTGACCTTCTTGGCATAGCTCATGACGAAGAAGATGGACATGGCAGTGGTAACAATCCACAGGACGGCACCGAGGCCGATGATGATGGACTGGTTGACCTCAATGCCAACGCCGGTCAGAGCGTCGACGGCAGCGCCGACGGCGAACGGGTTAACCGTGGAGCCCAGGCAGCCGCAGCCAGCGCCGAGCAGGACGGTAGCGGCGCCGACCATCGGGTCGAAGCCAGCGGCCATCATGGTAGCGGCAAGCAGGGCGTAGAAGGGAACGGTCTCCTCGCACATACCATAGGTGGTACCACCGAGGGAGAAGATGAGCATCAGCACGGGAATGAGCATAATCTCGTTGCCCTTAAGCTTCTGCACCAGGACGGCGATGCCGTTGTCCAGGGCGCCGGTCTCGGTCATCATGCCGAGGAAGCCGCCCAGGATCATAACGAAGAGGCAGACGGGCAGAGCGTCAGCGAAGCCCTTAATCGGGGCGGTGCAGAAATCGCTCAGACGGGCGGCAGTAACCGCGCCGCCGGACGTGCCGGAGACGATAACGGTAATCACTGCAACAATTGCCAGCAGAGCAAGAAGAATGGTGAACGATGAAGGCATACCGCGCTTTTTCTTAGCGGTCTCAGTCATAGTTCTCATCCCCCCTTCATAAATCATTTAACTTTCTCGCGCGAAGCGGATCTTCCGTGCCGTGCCCACCGCCCGACGCGAGATATTTACCAGACAAAGCCGCTCGGGGTGTGCAGCAATACACCCCGAGCGAGATGCTAGATGCACTTACTTGAGCGTGGCGTACATGACGGCCTTGATGGTGTGCATGCGGTTCTCGGCCTCGTCGAAGACCTTGGAAGCGGGGCTCTCGAAGACCTCGTCGGTGACCTCCTGCTCGGTGATGCCGAACTGCTCGCACTTCTCGGCGCCAATCGTGGTGTTGGTGTCGTGGAAGCTGGGCAGGCAGTGCAGGAAGATGGCACCCGGGTTGGCCATAGCCATGACCTCGGAGGTGACACGATACGGGGTGAGCTGAGCGATGCGCTCGGCCCAGACCTCGTCAGGCTCGCCCATGGAGACCCACACGTCGGTGTAGATAACGTCGGCACCGGTGACGCCGTCCTTGACGTCGGTGGTCAGCTTGATGGTGCAGCCGTTAGCCTCGGCGATGGGCTTGCAGGCCTCGATGACGTCGTCAGCGGGCATGCACTCCTCGGGGCCGCAGGCCACGAAGTTCATGCCAAGCTTGGAGCAGACAACCATGAGGGAGCGAGCAACGTTGTTCTTGCAGTCGCCCATGAAGACGAGGGTCTTGCCCTTGATGTCGTAGTTGAAGTTCTCCTGGACGGTCAGGATGTCGGCGAGCATCTGGGTGGGATGCCACTCAGTGGTCAGGCCGTTCCACACGGGCACGCCGGACTTAGCAGCGAGCTCCTCGACATCGTCCTGGGCAAAGCCACGGAACTCGATGCCGTCATACATGCGGCCGAGAACGCGGGCGGTGTCCTCGATGGACTCCTTCTTGCCCATCTGCGACGAACCCGGATCGAGGTAGGTGACACCCATGCCCAGATCCATGCCGCCGACCTCGAAGGCGCAGCGGGTACGAGTGGAGGTCTTCTGGAAGAGCAGAACGATGTTCTTGCCCTCGAGATAGCGGTGCGGAACGCCAGCGCGCTTCATGTCCTTGAAGTTCTTGGAGAGCTTGAGCAGGTACTCGATCTCCTCGGTGGTGAGGTCGAGGAGCTTGAGGAAGCTACGGCCGGAGAGGTTAACACCCATGGTTCGTTTCCTTTCGAAGAAATGAATTACGTAAGTAATTAGTGTTGCCCGTTTGACGGGCGAAACCGGTGCGGTTGTAGGGGGACCGCACCGGAAACGGAAAGACTTAGAGGTCCTCGCGCCAGAAGGGCATGCTCATGCAGCGCGGGCCGCCGCGGCCGCGGGAGAGCTCGGCGGAGGGCACGACGAGAAGGTCCAGGCCCTCCTTGTACAGCACGTCGTTGGTGACGGTGTTGCGGGCGTAGACGCAGATCTTGCCGGGCTCGACGCACAGGGTGTTGGAGCCGTCGTTCCACTGCTCGCGGGAGGCCGCGATCGGGTCGCCGCCGCCGCAGGGGATCAGCTTGACCTGGTCGACGCCGGTGGCGTCCTCCAGGACGTGCTCGAGGGTGTCCTCGATCAGGCGGATGTTCACGTCGCCCGGGTTCTTGCCGGCGGTCAGCTCGTAGACGCGCAGGGTGCCCATGATGGCGGGGTGGATCGTGAACTTATCGACGTCGATCTGGGTGAAGACCGTGTCGAGGTGCATGAAGGCGCGCGAGACCGGGATGTCGAAGGCAAGGATGCGCTCGACCTTGGAGTCGGAGTTCCAGAAGATGTTCTGGGCCATGATGTCGATAGCGGCGGCCTGGGTGCGCTGGGAGATGCCGACGGCGAGGGTCTTCTCGTTGATGTTCAGCACGTCGCCGCCCTCGGTGTGGAACTGGCAGTCGCGGCGGAAGTACAGGGAGACGTCCTTGTAGTCGGGGTGGTACTTGAAGATGTACTTGCCGTACAGGGTCTCGCGGTTGCGGGTGACGGAGTACATGCGGTTGAGGTTGACGCCCTCGCCGACGACCGCGAACGGGTCGCGGGTGAAGTAGAGGTTGGGCATCGGGTCGATGATCAGGTCGGACTCGGACTCGGAGTTGACCAGGGAGTCGAGGGTCGTGGACGCCGTGAGGGGCATGTCGATCTCGGCCTTGGTCATGCCGGCCATGGTCTTCTTGACGAACTCGAGGTTGTCCTCGATGGAGTCCAGCTTCTCGCGGACGATCTGCGGCATGTGCTGGCCGCGGATGCCGGCCTCGGCGATGTACTGGTCGGTGAACTCGGCGCGGGCGCCGGGGACCTGGTCGAACACCTCGGCGACGAGGTTCTCGAGGTAGAGCACCTCGACGCCCTGGTCCCTCAGGATCTGGGCGAAGGTGTCGTGCTCCTGCTGTGCGACCTCCAGGAACGGGACGTCGTCGAACAGGAGTCGCTCGAGCTCGTCGGGCGGCAGGTTGAGGAGCTCGTCGCCGGGACGGTGCAGGCAGACCTTCCTGAGCTTGCCGATCTCGGAAGGCACGTGCAGACCTTTCGTCATGGCCTCCTACCTTTCTTTCGGGCCTTACTGGCCGAATGTATCAGCGCCCCTCCGTATGGGACGCTGCTTGCTGACAGCTCTAGTTATATCCAAATTCCATTCGTAATGCTACCTCGTCCCCGAACGGTCAGCAAAGTACGATGAACGGTATATCGCATATGATTTCCCATGATGCACTTCAGTTTCGTAAAGCAGATTTTCCTAGGTAAACGTTATTTTTCTAGGAAATCAAGCTTGAACACCCAAAGTAATCCATGATTCAAAATTGCATAGTGAAAACGGTTTTCTGCATATAAATGACGCTTGTCCTCGATTCGACCTACATTCGATTATATTCAGCTTACTATCATTCTTATTCATAGATTCTCACCAGCTGAGTGAGGATATGGATCGTTTGCGAACGAGCAGGGCGTCAGTCCTATGACTTGTCAGCGTAAGAAGTAGGTAAAGATACCGTTCACGCGATACGTCCGTGCCAGCGGTCGACTAAATTGAGACAATAGTGAATTAGAGTTAGGCTACCGTCCCCTGCGGGGACTGAACGGACAGATGCATATGCCGAGCAAAATCGAAAAGAAACAAAAGGCCGCTAAGCTGCGCAAGCCGCCGCGCGACTTCTCGTACACGCAAAACCGAGAGCTTAGCTGGCTGCGCTTTGACAACCGCGTGCTTGACGAAGCCTTCGACGAGACCGTTCCGCTGTTCGAGCGTCTAAAGTTCGTGTCGATTTTCGAGTCTAACCTCGACGAGTTTCTCATGGTGCGTGTGGGCGGCCTGTCCGATCTTGCAGAGCTCAAAAAACAGCCTGTCGACAACAAGAGCAATATGACCGCCTCCGAACAGGTCGATGCTGTCATGGCAGAGCTGCCCGGGCTCCTTACCCGTTGGGAGTCCATCTTTAAGAGCATCGAGGACAAGCTCGACGCTCTGGGCGTTCACCGCGCCCGCATCGATTCGCTTACGCCCGAGGAGCGCACCTTCGTAACCCGCTACTTCCAAGCCTACGTGTCGCCGGTCATCTCGCCGTTGGTCATTGACCCGCGCCATCCCTTCCCCAACCTGCGCAACGGCGCGCTCTATCTGGCTTGTGGCCTGGACGGCGTCACCGACGAGGAGAGCCTGCTGGGCCTTATCGAGATTCCCACCTCGATGAACCGCGTGGTCGAGATCCCCTCGCCCACCGGCACCTACTCCTACATTCTGCTCGAAGACGTCATTCTCGCCTGCCTGGACAACTGCTTTGGCTCCTATAAGCCGCTGGACCGTGCGCTCATCCGCGTCACCCGCAACGCCGACATCGACCCGGACGGCGAGGGCGTCGAGGAGGAAGAGGATTACCGCCAGCACATGAAGCGCATCCTCAAGAAGCGCCTGCGCCTGCAGCCGGTGGTGCTCGCCGTATCGGGCTCGCTCGAGAAGGCAACGCTCAAGACCATCCGCAAGGCGCTCGAGCTTTCTCGCCGCTCGGTCTTTACCTGCGATATCCCCCTTGACCTTGGCTACGTCTTTGGCATTGAGGGTAAGATTCCCGAGCACCTGCGCAATGAGCTCCTCTTTACGCCGTTTAAGCCGCAGCCCAATCCCACCATCGATATGGCCCGCTCCATCCGCGAGCAGGTGCTGCAGCACGACAAGCTGCTCTTTTACCCTTACGAGGCAATGAACCCGTTCTTGGACCTGGTGCACGAAGCAGCCTATGACCCCGAGTGTATCTCGCTGCGCATCACGCTCTACCGTGTGGCAAAGCAGAGCCGTCTGTGCGAGTCGCTCATCGATGCTGCCGAAAACGGCAAAGAGGTCACGGTGCTCATGGAGCTTCGTGCCCGCTTTGACGAGCAAAACAACATCGAATGGGCCGAGCGCCTGGAAGAGGCCGGCTGCACCGTTATCTACGGCTCCGAGGGCTTTAAGTGCCACTCAAAGATCTGCCAGCTCACCTATCGCGAGGGCATGGCGCTTACCCGCCTGACGCTTTTGGGTACCGGCAACTTTAACGAGAAGACGGCCAAGCTCTACAGCGACTTTATGCTCATGACCGCGCATCCCGGCATCGGCGAGGACGCCAACCTGTTCTTCCGCAACCTGTCGCTGGGCAACCTGCGCGGCGACTACCGCTTCCTGGGCGTGGCGCCCGTGGGCCTCAAGCCGCTCATCATGCGCGGCCTGGACCGCGAGATTCAGCGCGCCCTTGTCGGCGAGCCCGCCCGCGTGTTCTTTAAGCTCAACTCGCTTACCGACCGCGAGGTCATCGACAAGATTGCCGAGGCATCGTGTGCCGGCGTGCGCGTGGACATGATCATTCGCGGCATCTCGTGCCTCAAGCCCGGTGTTCCGGGCAAGACCGAGAACGTGCACGTGCGATCCATCGTCGGACGTTTTTTGGAGCATGCGCGCGTCTATGCCTTTGGCGTGGACTCGGACATGATCTACCTGAGCTCGGCAGACATGATGACGCGCAACACCGAGCACCGCGTGGAGATCGCCTTCCCCGTGCTCGACCCCACCTGCCGCGCCCTGGTGCACGAGTACATGGGCATGCAGCTGCGCGACAACGTGAAGGCACGCAGCCTGACGAGTGACGGCACCTGGGTTCCGGTGGAGCGCAAAGAGGACGAGAAACCCTTCAACTCGCAGGAAGCTCTGCTGGAGCGCGCGTATCGCAACGCCGAGGCCGCCGCGCAGCAGCGCGCACAGGAGAAGGAACGTGTGGCCGAAAAAGTTATCCAGGACGAGATTGAACATGGGGCGGCTGCCAAACCGGAAGCGGTTGCCGCTCTCCCGGTGAATGAGCCCGAGGCTGCCGCAGAGCCCGCCGTGGAGAAAGCGCCCGAGGCCGCTACTGCGACTCCGGAGCCCGCCGCCGAGGCAAAGCCCGCCCCTGCTCCTGAGCCGCAGCCGGCCACACCCAAGGTCCAAGAGGTCCAGGCGACCGTCATTGAGCCCAAGCCTGCACCTGCACCTCAGCCCGAGCCGCAGGTCACCAAGCCCGCACCCGAGACGAGCGCCCGTCGCGATAAGCCCGCCGGCAAGACCAAGGCCATCGAGCGCCATCGCCCCGGTCGCGTGCGCATAGGCCTGGGCCTGATCGGCCTGGGTCTTAAGACGCTCATTACCGGCAAGACGAAATAGTCGTTTGTAGAAGCGCCCCGCATTTGAGGAAAGCCTCGGATGCGGGGCGCTTTTCCCTGCTACCATGGTGCGAATAACAACGCGAATGACAGGCAGGAATATGAAGCTCACTATAGAATCGATGACCTACGGCGCCGACGGGCTGGCGCACGCCGACAACGGCAAGGCCGTCTTTGTGCAGGGTGCCGTGGCAGGCGACACCGTCGAGGCCGAGGTCGTGCAGGACGGCAAGTCGTTCATGCGCGCCCGCACCACCGAGATTCTGGAGCCAAGCCCTGATCGCGTTCAGCCTCCCTGCCCCTTCGTGGGCATCTGCGGCGGCTGCTCGTGGGGCAATCTCTCACGCACGGCACAGCTCGCCGCCAAGGAGCAAAACCTGCGCTCCACGCTCGAGCGCATCGGCAAGTTCGCTCCTGAGCAGGTCGATGAGCTGGTGCAGCCCATCCGCCATACCAAGGACGACTGGGG
>URWZ01000065.1 GCA_900551625.1 uncultured Collinsella sp. | reverse complement strand
CTATAAAATACATAGCTTGATGAGCGACGCTTTATCAGGCAATGAGCTGTAAACCGGCAACGTAATCAATTTGTAACAAATTTAGACGTTTAAACAAATAATCCAACCATTTGCGAATTTAGCTATAATTCCACAATCCAAACAGGTATACTCCTTTCATGTCATGTAGGAAATACGTAGACAAAAAGGAGGTTATGTGATGGTAAGTATTGTTCTTGCTAGCCACGGGGACTTGGCAGCTGGAATCAAGCAGACGGGCTCGATGGTCTTTGGCGATCAGCCGTCTGTTGCCGTGGTCTCGCTCGAGCCGAGCATGGGCCCCGACGACTTCCGTGCCAAGGTCGAGGAAGCAGTCGCTTCCTTCGAGGACCAGGAGCAGGTGCTCTTCCTCGTTGATCTGTGGGGCGGCACGCCGTTCAACCAGATCAGCGGGCTCATCGAGGGCCACGATTCCTGGGCTATCGTCACCGGTGTCAACCTGCCTATGCTCATCGAGGCATATTCGCAGCGCTTTGATGCAAAGAACACTGCACATGCGATCGCAAAACATCTCGTGACTGAGGCTAAGGCTGGCGTGCGCGTCAAGCCCGAGTCTCTGGAGCCCGAGGAGAAGAAGCCGGCTGCGGCCGCTGCTGCTCCTGCAGGCGCCATCCCTCCGGGAACGGTCATCGGCGACGGGCACATCAAGATCGCCCACGTCCGTATCGACACCCGTCTGCTGCATGGTCAGGTGGCCACCACGTGGACCAAGCAGATTAACCCCAACCGCATCATCGTGGTTTCCGACGGCGTTGCTCACGACGAGCTTCGCAAGACCATGATCGAGCAGGCTGCCCCTCCGGGAGTCCATGCCAACGTCGTGCCCATCAAGAAGATGGCCGAGGTCGTCAAGGACACGCGTTTTGGTGACACCAAGGCCATGCTGCTCTTCGAGAACCCGCAGGATCTGCTCAAGGCCATCGAGGCCGGCGTCGACATCAAGGAAGTCAACATCGGCTCCATGGCTCACTCCAAGGGCAAGGTCGTCGTCACCAACGCCGTCGCTATGGGCGATGACGACGTCAAGACTCTCGAGGCCCTCAAGGCCAAGGGCGTCAAGTTCGAGGTCCGCAAGGTTCCTTCGGATTCCTCCGAGGATCTCGACGCCATGTTGAAGAAAGCTAAGGCCGAACTGGCCGCTCAAGCATAGTAAAGGAGGGTCCGATACATGTCTGCAATCACTATTCTGCTTGTTGCGATTGTCGCGTTGCTTGCCGGTATGGAAGGCATTCTGGATGAGTTCCAGTTCCATCAGCCGCTCGTGGCATGCACGCTTATCGGTCTCGTAACCGGTCACCTTCAGGAGGGCATCCTCCTGGGCGGTTCGCTCCAGATGATGGCCCTTGGCTGGGCTAACGTCGGCGCCGCCGTCGCGCCTGACGCCGCTCTGGCCTCGGTCGCCTCTTCGATCATCATGGTGCTCGCCCTCAACGGCGGCGCTACCGATCCGTCGAAGGCCGTTACCGCCGCTATCGCCGTCGCTGTCCCGCTGTCGGTCGCTGGTCTGTTCCTGACCATGATCTGCCGTACCCTGGCTACCGCTATCGCTCACGCCATGGACGGTTGCGCCGAGAAGGGCGACTTCGCTGGCATTGAGCGTTGGCAGTACATTGCCATCCTTATGCAGGGCCTTCGTATCGCCATCCCGGCAGTACTTCTGTGCATCATCCCGGCCGAGGCTGTTACCAACGCGCTTAACGCTATGCCCGACTGGCTGTCCGGCGGCATGGCTGTCGGCGGCGGCATGGTCGCTTCCGTCGGTTACGCCATGGTCATCAACATGATGGCCACCAAGGAGACCTGGCCGTTCTTCATCCTCGGCTTTGTCCTTGCTGCCATCCCTCAGCTCACGCTGATCGCCCTTGGCCTCATCGGCATCTCCCTTGCCCTCATCTACCTTGGCCTTAAGGATCTGGCCAAGCAGGGTGGCGGCATGGGCGGTGGCTCCGGCGACCCGCTCGGCGATATTCTGAACGATTACGAGTAGGAGGGGAGTGATACATATGGCAGAGAACAAGATTCAGCTCACCAAGGCTGACCGCAAGAAGGTTTGCTTCCGTCATCAGTTCCTTCAGGGCTCGTGGAACTACGAGCGTATGCAGAATGGCGGCTGGTGCTTCGCAATGATCCCTGCGATCAAGAAGCTCTACACCAGCAAGGATGACCAGATTGCCGCTCTTAAGCGCCACCTGGAGTTCTATAACACCCACCCCTATGTTTCCGCCCCCGTCATTGGCGTTACCCTCGCTCTCGAGGAGGAGCGCGCCAACGGTGCTCCGATCGACGACGTCGCCATCCAGGGCGTCAAGGTCGGTATGATGGGCCCGCTCGCCGGCGTCGGTGACCCCGTCTTCTGGTTCACCCTTCGCCCGATTCTGGGCGCTCTGGGCGCTTCCCTGGCCCTGTCCGGCAGCATCGCCGGCCCGCTGCTGTTCTTCTTCGCGTGGAACATCATCCGTTACGCTTTCCTGTGGTACACGCAGGAGTTTGGCTACAAGGTCGGCTCCTCCATCGCCAAGGACCTCTCCGGCGGTCTGATGGGCAAGGTCACCGAGGGCGCTTCCATCCTGGGTATGTTCATCATCGGCGCCCTGGTCGAGCGCTGGGTGTCCATCTCCTTCACCCCGATCGTCTCCACGGTCAAGCAGTCTGCTGGCGCCTTTATCGACTGGGCTAACCTGCCCTCCGGCTCCGAGGGTGTCAAGGAAGCACTGACGATGTATAACTCCATCGGTGCTAACGCCCTTGATCAGGTGAAGGTCACCACGCTTCAGGCCAACCTCGATCAGCTCATCCCCGGCCTTGCCGCTGTGTGCCTGACCCTGCTGGTCTGCAAGCTCCTCAAGAAGAAGGTCAGCCCGATCGTCATCATCCTGGCTCTCTTCGCCGTCGGCATCATCGGTCGCGTCTGCGGCTTCATGTAAGCACGCTTCGGCTTAAGACCGAGAGTTGCTAGGCAAGGGCTTATGAGCCATTGAAACGGACCGCACCCGGTGGGTACACTGGATGCGGTCCGATTGTTTTATTTGGAGGGCGAGGCGCGTATGGCGCAATCTCAGAACAGCACGGTCGATCTGGCAACGCCGGCAACCTGCCTGATGGGGCTTACCAGCCACGGTAACGTGATGGTGGGCAATAAGGCGTTCGAGTATTACAACGAGCGCAATCCCGAGGATTATATTCAAATCCCGTGGGACGAGGTCGATTATATTGCCGCTGAGGTTTTGCGCGGCACCAAGAAAATCACGCGTTTTGCCATCTTCACCAAGGACAACGGTCACTTTACGTTTTCGACGCGCGACGACAAAGAGACGCTTCGTGCGGTTCGTAAGTACGTCGATGAGGATAAGCTCGTGCGTTCGCCCGACTTTATCGATGTGACGGCCAAGGGCGCCAAGAGCATCCCCTCCGTTATCAAAAGTCTCTTCCACAAAGGCAACTAGCCCCTCATAAGTTGCGGTGGAATAGTTCTTAAATGCGGCTTTAGATGCTTTAGGCAGGAACTATTCCACCGCAACTTTGAAGTCTGGTCATGGGGTGTATGGCGATGCAGTAAATCTGCTACACTAGTACAACATGCCTCCGTAGCTCAGGGGATAGAGCACCGCTCTCCTAAAGCGGGTGTCGACGGTTCGAATCCGCCCGGGGGCACCAGAAAAATCGCAGGTCAGGAGTTAATTTTGCTTCTGACCTGTTCTGGTTTTAGGGTTAAGAACTGCTTTTGTTTGTAAATCTGGTAAGTAAATAATTTAACTTACCGAGTTTTCCACTGAAAACAGGAAATCGCCATTTTGGGGATAAAAAGTTTTCAACAGCCGTTAGTCGGTTCCATTTTGGTGAAGCGCTTCCTCAATTTGGGTAAAAAATTTCACCATTTTGATGATTCGGCTGCTTTGAGTTTTTGATAAAAATGCCTGTTCAGAAGCTTGCGCTATACCCATTTTGGTGAAACCAATTAATGGAGAAATATACTATAAAGATATAGGGACGGCGATGCCGTCCTCTTCGCTCGCGAAGCTCGCTGCGCGGCCACGTACCGTGTCCTTGCCGCCGGCTGTGCCGTCGATTGATTCGCTCACTGCGTTCGCTGATTGATTGATTGATGGACTAATCCGTTTTCTCAGTCACACCAGTCATGAGTGCAGCGATTGTCATGTCGAATCCGTTAGCAATTTTACAGAGGTTAGAAAGACTGACATTTCTTCGTCCGACCTCTATCGAGGCGTAGTAAGACCTGTCCATGCCGATGCGATTCGCAAATTGTACTTGAGAGTAACCAGACTTTGATCTTAATTCTTTGCAGCGTAGACCAAAGGATCGTTGTAGCGGCGAGATATCCATGACAAAAAGAGTCATGGATTGTTGTATAAAAGCCAACGGACTATATACAACAATCCCAGTTAAGGCGCATAATTATCTCTATTGGAAAGCGCTCTGATGCCCAGTCGGATAGGGCACGGAAAAGGAATGGAACAGCACAATGACTCAGGGAAAGCATTTCGCTGCCGGTGGCGACCACTTCGCCGCACTGCCAAGCAAAAAGATTCACACTCCGAAGGGGATCGCGCGTCTGACCGTCACCGCGGCGACCATGGCCGCCATGACCGGGTCGAGCCTCATCTCACCGTTCGCGGCATTCGCCCAGACCGGTGACGGGACCACGCAGCACCCCGCCGTGATGTCGCCGATCGCCGCCCACGCCGGCGCGGCATCCGGTACCGGCGCGAAATCCGCCGCACAGACCATCGCGGACCTGCAGAAGGCAGTCGACGAGGCGAAGGCGAAGGAGGACGCCGCCAAGGCATCCTACGATGAGGCCGCCGGTCCCTACAACGAGGCGGCTTCCGCCCGCGACCAGGCCAAGGCATCCTACGATTCGGCAGTCAGCGCCGGTACGGCAGCCGACCGAGCGGCGATGGACGAGTACGCCCGTCAGGTCGCGGAGGGCAAGGACGCCGCCGATGCCGCCGGCAAGGACCTCGAGCAGGCGAAGGCGGGTCTCGCAGACGCCAAGGCGGATGCGTCCGAGAAGGACGAAGCGTACCAGTCCGCCATCAAGGCGGCCCAGAATGCCAAGGATGCCCTCGATAAGGCCAAGGCCGATGCCGTAAGCGCCACCCCGGAGGCAATCAGTGCCGCCGAGCAGGCCGTGCGCGACGCCCAGGTTGCCGTGGACAGGGCACAGGCCAATCTCGCCAACGCCAACGCGACGCTTGCCGATGCCCAGTCCAAGCTGGTTGCGGCCCAGTCTGCAAAGGATTCCGCCGATGCCGTCCTCGCCGCAGCCCAGCAGAACAAGGACGCGGCGGATGCGAAGGCCGCAGCCGCCAGCGCCGCCTATGAGCAGGCGAAAGCAGACCTCGCTGCAGCGGAGGCAGGCGCCAGCGGTCCGGAGTACGATGCGGCAAAACAGAAGGTCGCGGACGCAGAGGCAGCCCTCGCCGCCGCACGAGCGGTGCAGTCCCAGTGCGAGTCCGAGCTCGAGCAGGCGCAGTCCGCTGCAGCAACGGCACAGACCGAACTGAATGATGCCCAGGCGTCCCTCTCCGCGAAGCAGCAGGCCGCGACCGATGCCGAATCCGGCGTGAACGCCGCCCAGTCCGCACTCGATGCCGCGAACGCCGACCTCGATGCCGCCAAGCAGGCGAATGCCGACGCCGTCGCCAAGCTGGATGCAGCGAAGCAGGCTGTCAAGGACGCCGAGTCCGCCAAGGCAGCCGCCGACGAAGAGCTTGCGAACGCCAAGACCGCAAAGGATACCGCTGACGCGGCCGTGACCGCCGCCCAGCAGAAGGTCGACGAGGCACAAACGAAGGTGGATCTCGCAGACGCGCAGCTCAAGCAGGGAGCCATCGGTTTCTTCAAGGCCATGGGTGCCGATTCAGCCATCGAGATCATCCAGAACTGCACGTACAAGGACTACACCGAGATCGGAAACAGTCTCGACGCAACGGGCCTTGAAAACATGCTTTCGTCCATCACGGTCATGAAGAACGTGAACGCCTACCGTAAGTCCGTCGGCCTTTCCGAGCTTGAGGTAAGCTATAAGCTCATTGCGGCAGCGATTGCAGATGCAAACTATTCGACGAAAAATGTAGAGCATGCCCAGCAGTTCGATGTCGGTGAAAACCTTGCCTGCAGCTATCGCGACCCCTGCAAGGCCTGGATCTATCAGGAAAAGGATCTGTTTGACAAGACTGCAGCTTCCCTTGGTGCGACGAATCTTTCCGGAAAGGACGCCTACGACTTCTGGTATGCCAACCAGGACAAGTTCGATTACTACCGTATCGGTCATTACATGAACATCATCAACCCTGACTATGCTGTCATGGGATGCGGTCTGAACGATGACACCCGTTTGACGTTCTCGCTCACGCTGCAATACGGCGGTTGGGCCGGTTCGGGCTGGAATACCGGAGCCATCTCCGTCGACGAGTACGAGCAAAAGCTGACCTCCTATATCAACGGTCTCAAGAACGCCAAGAGCGCACTCGACGCGGTCAAGGCCGATCTCGCATCCAAGCAGCAGGCAGCCGCCGGCGCCGCTACAACCGTCCAGCAGAAGCAGGACGCAGCGGATTCCGCACAGGCAGATGTCGATGCCGCAAAGCAGGGTGTTGCCGATGCCCAGCGTGCTGTCGATGCCGCCAAGGTTGATGTCGCCGCCAAGCAGCAGGGCGTCACGGATGCCCAGACCGAGCTTGATGCGGCGAAATCGGACCTCGATGCCGCCAACGCGGCAGTCGATACGGCAAAGTCGACCGTCCAGCAGAAGCAGGTTGCCTTTGATGCCGCCAATGCAGCCGTAACGGCCGCACAGTCTAAGTTGGATTCCGCCAAGGCGGACACCGAGGCCAAGCAGCAGGACGTCATGGATGCGAACGCCAATCTCGCGAAGTTCTTCCAGGACGTCGCCGACGCCAAGAAGGCGCTCGATACAGCAAAGAGCGTCCATGACGCGGCGGCAGCCGATCAGGTCGAGAAGGCGACCGTCCTCGCCGCCGCCGAGCAAAAGGCGGACGCCACCGCACGCGCCCTCGCCGATGCCCAGCGTGCCGTCGATGCCGCAAAGGCCGACACCGGCGTTGCCGCCGACAGGCTCACCGGCTCCCAGACCGATCTTGTGGGCGCACAGTCGAACCTCGACATCCTCACCGGTCTTGCCGCGAAGCTCGCAGAGGCACAGCAGCGCGAGCAGGATGCAGTAAAGGCTGTCAATGACACCAAGGCCGCGCTCGATGCCGCGAAGGCGGATGCCATCGCCGCCGAGTCCCTGGTCTCCGCCGCCGAGCAGGCAAAGGCGCAGGCAGACGCCAAGCTGTCGAAGCTGAACTCCATCGATGCCGGCGCGGCGATCGCTTCCGGCCATGATGTGAACGCGGATGACGCCCTCAACGCGCTTTTTGCCGCAGCAGTCGAGGCGCGTGCCAAGGTCGCGCCCGCCAAGGCCATCCTGGACGAGAGGCAGGCCGCGGTGGACGGGCTCCAGCCCGGCTACGATGCGGCACTCGCCGCCTACGAGTTGGCGAAGTCCGACCGCATCGCACTGGAGCAGAGGCTTTCCGATGAGATCGCACGACAGGAGGCAGAGGAGGCCGCAAAGCAGCAGGCGGCATACACCCCGAAGCACCTTGCCGGCACGGAGACCGTCCAGCCCGGCAGCCTCGCCCAGCCCGGCAGCCTTGCCCAGACCGGCGACCGCGCGGGACTCATCGGCGAGACGTTCGTCATCGGCGGTACCGTCCTCGTGGCAGCCGGCGTCTTCCTCGATCAAAAGAAGCGCCGCGGGCAGATGTAAAAGCGAGCCGGGCGTTGGATATCGGCTGGTGTCCAACGCCCGGTTTCATGGGCAGGGAGATCGGCGTGAGAATGACTACCAGAATGGTAATGCGAATGTTGATCGTCAGCATAAAGATCAG
>URWZ01000064.1 GCA_900551625.1 uncultured Collinsella sp. | reverse complement strand
TCGCTGCGGACGCTGCGCGTCCGCCTGGTGCTCGCCCCCTCGCGGGTTCGAGTCCCACCGGCGTCCAAAAGAAACGAGCCCGCATCCCAACGGGACACGGGCTCGTAAGCAATCACATGGTAGGGGCGGTGGGACTCGAACCCACAATCCTTGCGGCGAGAGATTTTAAGTCTCCTGCGTATGCCAATTCCGCCACGCCCCCGTGAGACTAGAAGTCTAGCACAAGCCGTCCGTTACGCGTTGACGGCCATCGAGTGTTGGCCCGACTTCTCAAGGAACTCTTGGAACTTGGCCTCGTCGCCCTTGTTCTTGTACTGCAGGGCCAACAGGTACTCCAAGCGGCAACTCTTAACCTTATCGTCGCCGGCCTCCTCGAGCATGCGCTCCAGCTCGGGAATGTCGTTGTGGCGCTTGAGGATCATCGTGTCGTACATCAGCTGGCACTCGTGCGCGACTGCCTCGGCCTGACCGCCCTCAAAGCCCTTGATCTCGTGCAGGAGCTCCTTGGACTTTTTGCGGTCCTCCTGGCCAACGTAGTAGTTAAAGGCCTTAATGACCAGGTCGACGCGCTGCATCTTGGGCAGGTTGAGTCCCAGCAGCAGGTCGAACATCTCGCTGGCGCGCTCGTGGTCCTCGCGCAGCAGATAGGAGTTCAGGCGCAGGTAGTCGCGGTTGTAGCGCGGGTACAGCATGCTGGTGAGTTTGCCGTCGAGCAAACGATCGAACTCGTCCCACTGCTTGGCGGCCATGAGCTGCTGCAGGCGCTTAAACGTGGTGCGTTTTTTGACGCTAAAGAACACCGACACGGCGATGCAGATGATAACGACGGCGGTCCAGAGTGTGCGGGAATCGGGCATATTAGGGTCCTTAGTCGCTCATAAAGCGAGCGGTATGACAACACGTACTGGATGTATTATACGCAGCGCGCAAGCAAACTGGCATAAAAGCTCATCGAGGCCGAGTGACATCGCTCGCTGCGGTACACTTACCTAAAGTAAACCATGAAGGGAGACATTACCTATGAAGAAAATCGTTTTGGCTTGCGGTGCTGGCGCTGCTACTTCCACGCTCGTTGCCCAGAAGGTCGCCACCCTGCTCGACGCCAACGGTTATGCCGGCAAGTATGAGATCGTGCAGTGCGCCATCTCCGAGGCCAAGGATTACTGCGACGAGGGCGCTGACCTGCTGATCGCCACCACCGTTGCCCCCGAGGGCCTCACCTGCCCGTACGTGAGCGGCGTGCCCTTCATGACCGGCATGAACCGCGTCGCTGCCGAGAAGGCCGTCCTCGACGTTATGGCTCAGTAGGCGCTGCCTGTATGAGTGAGCAGAACGCCAATCCGGTCGAGCTCTTTGGCATGCGCGTTGCCCATGTGGGCATTAACGCCACCGACCCGGCAGACGCCCTGGAGATCGCGGAGCTGTTCTCGACGATGATGGGCCTGCCCGTCATCGAGACCCCCGTTTCGTACTTTAACGATTCGCTGGTCGAGATCATGAAGCAGAACGGTCGTGGCGCCAAGGGCCACATTGGCTTTGCCGTCAACGACATCGATGCGGCCGAGAAGTGGTTTGCCGAGCGCGGGCTCGAGGTTAACGAGGAGTCGCGCGTGCTGCTGCCCGACGGCGGCACCAAACTCGTGTACTTTAAGCGCGAGTTCGCCGGCTTCGCCGTGCACCTGTGCCGCGACTAGCGCACAAGCTGCTATAGCTAACGAAAAATGGGGTAAGGCGCGTGGCCTTGCCCCATTTTTAATACCGAGAGGGTGACTGACGGGCTGCCGTAAAACGAAGGTGAATGGTTTTCCGCGAAGTGAACGAGTGAAATCGAACCCCTGGAGCATCGACACTTTTACGTCGCTCTTTCCTGCGGTTTTGTCAGGTATTTCCTGCGGGTTTGGCGCCAAAAAGTGCGGATGCTTCGGGGGTCCAAAATAGGTCGTTCACTTCGCGGAAAAGCATTCACCTTCGATTCACGAGGGGGCTTCCTACCGTGGCAGGCGAATCGTAAAGCGGCTGCCGACCCCTTCGACCGAGGTCACACCGATGACGCCGCCGTGGCTGTCGACGATCCACTTGGCGATGGCGAGCCCCAGACCCGAGCCCTGCGCGCCGGCATCGCGCGCGTTGTCGGCACGGTAGAACCGCTCGAACGCGTGAGCTGCGGATTCCTGGTTCATGCCGATGCCCTCGTCCTCAACACTTATGTCGATCGTGCCCATGCCCGCATCGGGCGTTATGCCAAATGTGACGGTCGTTCCCGCGTCCGAATACTTGGCGGCGTTTTGCACGATCACGCGCAGAGCCTGCTTCACGAGCGCCACGTCGACGGGCGCGTCGCAGCGCGGGTCGCTGGCAAGCGTGGTGTCGTACACCAGCCGATACGTGTGCTCGGTATCGATCATCTGCGATTCCTCGCATACCTCGCCGACCAGTGCGGCCAGGTTGGTATGCGCACGCCGCAGGACCGTGCGCCCGGCATCGCCGCGCGCCAAAAACAGCAGCTGCTCCACGAGCTCTTGCATGTGCTCGCTTTCGGCCTTGAGGGACGCGATGGATTCTGCCAGCACGTCTGGGTCGTCTTTGCCCCAGCGGTCGAGCATGTTTACGTAGCCCTGAATCACCGCGATGGGCGTGCGCAGCTCGTGACTTGCATCGTTGACAAAGCGCATCTGCTGCAACTTGGCCTCTTGCATCTGGCGCAGCAGGCGGTTGAGCGCGACCTCGATGCTCGCCAGGTCGGCGTCGCCGGTGGTGACGCTCGGCGAGTCGACGCTTGCGCGCTCGATGGCCTGCTCCAGTGTTTCCATCTTGCCGCCGGAGAGCTGCATGCGGCCGAGCTCGTCCACGCGCAAGGCCAGGTCGTTGAGCGGCGCCATAGTGCGGCGTACGCGGCGGGCACCGCCGAGCATGTTGAGCACGCTGATGACCTGCCATCCCACAACGACAAGGTAGAGAGGCCATAGCGTGACGAGATCCTGTGCAAGGGGGAAGGTCTTGCTGGTACGCGCAAGCTCAACGGTATAGGTGAGCGTTGTCAGGTCCCAGCCGCGTGCGGGCGTCAGCGACATGCCGCGAACGGTGGCGTTGGGGATCCATCCTGCGGTAAACGCGCCGTCGGGCAGCGTCTGGTTGTATCCATAGACGAGGATCGCCGCCGCAATCACCAGCAGCAACAGATCGAGCCAGACGTAGCTCATCAGGCGGCGCCACATGTAGCTCCAGTTGATGGCGCGGGCGATGGAGGTGACGCGCTTGGCTTCGGCGTTACGCGCGGCAGACATAGCCCACCCCGCGCACGGTCTGGATGATGCGGGCGCTGCCGGCGTCCTCGATCTTGGCGCGCAGGTGCGCAATGTGCACGTCGACGTTGTTGGTGTCGCCCACGTATTCGTAGCCCAGCGCTTCGTGCGCGATGCGCTCGCGCGTGAGCACGGTCTCGGCATGCGCCATAAGCAGGGCGAGGACGTCGAACTCGCGAGCCGTGAGTGCGATGGGCGAGCCATCGACCGTGACTTCGCGGCGGTCAGGGTCGAGCGCAACCGAGCCCACGGTGAGTGTGGCGGGGGAGGGCGAAGCGGAAGCCTGGGTCGAGTCGCTAACCGGGGGTATCGCAGCGGCGCCGACACCCGCGCCGCCTGCCGCGCCCGCCCCAGTACCGGCGCCGCCAACACCCGAAGCCGCCCGCACGGCCTCCGAGCGCTTCAGCGCCACGCGGATCCGTGCGAACAGCTCCTCAATTGCAAACGGCTTGGTCAGGTAATCGTCGGCGCCGGCATCGAGCCCGGCAACCTTATCCATCACGGCATCGCGCGCGGTGACCATGATCACCGGCACGTCCTTGTGCTTGCGGACACGCCGCAGGACCTCCATGCCGTTGAGTTGCGGCAACAGCACATCGAGCAGAATCAGATCGTAGTCGCGCTCCAGTGCCAGGTCCACGGCGGTACGGCCGTCGGCGGCGTGCTCCACCTGGTAGCCCTCGTGCTCCAGCTCGAGCGTCACAAAGCGGGCGATTTTCTCCTCGTCCTCTACGATCAGGATCCGTGCCATGCGTGCTCCCGTCTGCGATTACTTGTCGTCGTTCAGATTTTGTTTGATGTCGTCCGCGGCATCGGCGGCGTGATTCATAAGGTTGTTGATGCTGCCGGGCACGTCGCCGTCGCTGTCGATGCGGTAGCGCATGCCAAAGAACAGGCCAATCAGCATCAGCCATATCGTGGCGCCCCAAGCAAACAGCGCGACGATGGGGATCAGGATGGGGATGTTGAGGATGATCGCATCGCGGCGCGTGGCGATAAACTTGGTGTCCAGGCTCAGGCGGAAGAGCTTTTTGAGGTACTCCCACACACTGTCCATCTTCTTGGAGAAGTCGGTCTTTTCGCTCGACTTTTCGTAGGCGGCCTGCGCGGCGACCATCTCGGCCGAGGGCTCATCGACTGGCGCGGACTCGGTGGCGGCGTGCGCTGACGTGGTCTGTGTCTTGCCCTGCGACTCGAGCCAAATGATGGCATCCAGAACGTTGCCGTCGGCGGCGTCGAGCGCGGCTTTGGCATCGGTGTAGCTCACGTTGCACTTGGTGCGGATGGTTTCAACTTTTTCGAGGTCGTCCATGACCTGTCCTTTCGTTCGATGGGCGCGACGCCGGGCGATCTGCCCGGGCGCGAGCGATGCGTTCGGCGGCCTGCGTTGCGCGGCGCCGCCCCGCCCTTGGTCGAACTCTATAGTGCAGGTTATAGATTAAGCGATTCTTGAGCCAAGATTAATCTTGGATGAGTTTTTGGGTGGTGTGAGGGAGGAGCGGAATGTGTCTATTGGGTTGCGCGGGGGAGAAACGACTCACCTTTTGGGCTGCTGCCGACGAGGTCTAATACTTTTCCCGAGAAGTGAACGAGCTAAATCGGACCCCCGAAGCATCGACACTTTAGAGGTGCCGTTTCCTGCGGTTTCGGTGCTGGAATCCTGCGATTTTGCCGACGAAAAATGTGGATGCTTCAGGGGTCCAAAAACAGACGTTCACTTCGCGGAAAAGCATTAGACCTCGATAGCGGGGGATGGGGTGCCGGTGCAAAACGGCGTTATGGGTTGGTCGAGCAGGTGGTTTTGAGGCGACTGGGACATGGCGGGCGGTCGATCACCTATACTGGTTGGGCTCAACTGGAGAGGTGATAACTAGTTATGAAGTCAATCAATGTTGCAGCAGCGATTATTCAGAAGGACGGGAAAATCCTGAGTTGTCAGCGCGGCTATGGCGAGTTTAAAGACGGCTGGGAGTTTCCGGGCGGAAAGCTCGAATCGGGCGAGACCGGCGAGCAGGCAATCGTGCGCGAGATTCAAGAAGAGCTCGAGGTCACAATCGGTAACCTCGCCTATCTTTGCACGGTCGAACACGATTATGAGACGTTCCACCTGTCGATGCAGTGCTACCTGGCTAACATCCTTTCCGGGGAGTTCAAAGAGCACGCTCATGAGGATATGAAATGGCTTGATACCAATAACCTGTGGGATGTCGATTGGCTTCCGGCGGACGTTAAGGTTGTCGATGAGCTCGAAAAGAAGCTCGGGCTTAAGTAGACAGAAGGAGCGGGTGCCATATGGCGACTCGCTCCTTTTTTGTTATTACTCGGCCTCGCTCAAATCGCTGAGCATAAACTCGTAAATGTCCTGACGCACGGGCGCATTGAGCTCATATTCGATTTCGACGGCGTTGTCGCCGCTCTTAGTTTTAATGGCTTCGAACTTGCCGGTCGGATGCATTTCGCCTAAGAAATAGAACTCCTTACCACCCTTATCGTCCTTGTTCTTTCGCATAAACAAATACGTCTTCAGGCCGTTTCCCGGCCATGCCTGCAGTCGCAAAAACTCGGGGGAGTTGAGCGTGCGGTTGCCCTTCGAGATTGCGATGAGCTTGCTCGGCGAAACAAAGCGGTCTTCATACTGAATTGACTCACTAATGTCGGGAGCCTTGTCATAGTTAATAAACACGGGGAATGTATTGGTCTTCTCATCGTAGAAGTATCCGCCAAGGTTTTGGCCGTTGATGTTCTTTTGCCAGTTCATCAGACGGCAAACCTCCTCGTACGTGTACTTGGCGTTGAGAACGAAATTTGTGTTTTCGTACGTCTCGGCATAGTCGAGTCGGTTGCGCTCAATACCAAAATCCAGCACCTCGAGAATCTGACGCTTGAACTCTGCGTTGCGCAGGGCGGTCGCAAACGCTTCGGTCAGACGAGGTCCGGTTCCATCGTCAATAAGCAGGGAAACGAAATCCTTAGGAGTGGCAAAGTCGCCCTTAAGGACTGCGATTGCCGACCTAACGGCGCTGTCCTTAAGCTGTGCGCGGTAGTTCCTAAGCGCGGCCTCGCGCATATGCCGATAGCCCTCGTGTCCGGCTTCGACGAGCGTTTGAAGCAAATAGAGGTCTTCGAATCGCTTGCCCGCGGCGAGCTTTTGCGAAATAAATTTGAGAATCTTGGTTTGATCAGAGGAAAATTGAACCGTGTAGTCCGGCTCGTATTTGGAAAGAAATGCGTGGTAGGAGCCTAAGCCGCTATTCTTGAAGATAAGCAGCGGATCGATAGAGCCGTTACGATCAAATTCGAGCAGCGAGGGGATCTTGCCGAGTTTTTGACGTAAGTCGAGATATTCGTTTTTCAAAAACCTGACGGAGGTGAAATCGCCGCCGTCGATGGCCTTGTAAATGCGTGCCTCGGAAATACGATCGAAGCTCACGGTCGAGCATCCGGGGATCGCCGAATCGCCCTCTTGAACAAGGCGGCGCAGGCGGTCTTTGTTATACGTCTTGTCACCCGAAAGCGCGATGGGCACCAAGAAGTTGCTCTGGTAGTTGCCAATAAAGTCGAGCACCAGTGCGTATTCCTTATCATCATTCAGGCGCAAACCTCGTCCGAGCTGCTGAATAAAGATGATTGCGGAGTCGGTGCGTCGAAGCATGATGATCTGATTGAGCGAGGGGATGTCGACGCCTTCGTTCATGATATCGACCGAGAAAATGTACTCGAGCTCGCCGGCTTCAAGTCGGCTGATCGCGGCATCGCGGACCTCATCGGAATCTTGACCGCTAATCGCAACCGTTCGATATCCGAGAGCGTTGAATTTGTGTGACAGTTCCTTGGCCTCGGCGTTTCGATTGCAAAAAATTAAGCCCCTGCGATTGCTTTTGGTGACGCTATATTCTTCGATCTTCTCGGTGATATGACGCACGCGCTCGTCGGACGTCAAACGCCCGAACAGGGCGATATCTTCGACCGTTTCGTCGTCAATCTCCAGATCGTGAATGCCAAAATAATGGAAGGGGGCAAGCATCTCCTCGGCCAAAGCGTCCTGCAGCGTGATCTGGAACGCGATGACGTGATTGAAAAGGGCAAAGACGTCATAGCCGTCGGTGCGATTGGGTGTAGCGGTCATGCCCAGATAAAACCGAGGCGTAAAGTGCGACATGATGGATTGGTAACCCTGGGATCCCGTGCGGTGGGCCTCGTCGATAACGATGTAGTCGAACTCATCGGGACGGAAATCGCTCAGATGTTTGGCGACCGAAGAACACATGGCAAACACGCAGGTAGCATTGCTTATATTCTTGCCAGTTTGATAGGTGTCGAACGTATAGGTACTACCTAAGAGGCGTTCGTAGCTTGCGCGGGAGGCGTCGATAATGCGCCGACGGTGCGCAAGAAAGAGGACGCGCCGGGGTTTAGTTGCGAGCACGTCGAACGCCGAAAGGAAGGTCTTGCCGGTGCCGGTTGCCGAGACCAGCAGGGCGCGGGTCTCGTCCTTGCGGTGGATTGCACCGAGCGCCTCAAGGGCGCGCTGCTGCATTTTATTGGGCTTGATTTCTTCGAGGTCATTCTGCGCCGGCGTTTCCGCAGATTTGAATGTCGGTTTCGATTTGGGCTTTGGCGGACGTGCCGATCGATATGCGGCATAGTTCCTGTCTCTTAT
>URWZ01000063.1 GCA_900551625.1 uncultured Collinsella sp. | reverse complement strand
ATAGCGTAGCGTCTCGTGGGCTCGGAGATGTGTATAAGAGACAGGATGCGCACCTTTAAGAAGCGCGTGCCGCTCGGCGTACGTCGCGCCCTGGGCTCACTCGTTCAGCATCTCCCCTACTTTAAGGGCCACAACTTCCTGACGAAATGCGCCGAGGTTCCCGAGCGCTGGTATGTGGGTCAGGCAAAGGTGTTCGATCCCTCCGAGGTCGACGAGGTGCTCAAGCCCGCTTATGACACCGGCAAGAACGCCGCGGAGATGTGCGCCGAGTACTACAAGCAGGTTCCCGACTGCTGTGAGCTTTCCAAGAAACAGTATCTGGATATGAACATGTGGCTACCGGGCGACATTCTGCTCAAGGCCGACAAGATGTGCATGGCGCATTCTCTGGAGCTTCGCGTCCCGTTCCTGGACAAGAAGGTCATGGAGTTTGCCGAGCACATTCCCGCCAACTACCGTGTTAACGAAGAAGGCTGCAAGCTCGTTCTGCGTCACGCTGCCAACCGCACGCTGCCCGACGAGTGGGCAACGCGCAAGAAGGTGGGCTTCCCCGTACCGGTCAAGTTCTGGCTGCGCGAGCAAAAGTACTACGACTACGTAAAGGAATACTTCACCGCACCGTGGGCTGCTGATTTCTTTGACACCGATGCGCTCATGAAACTGCTCGACGATCACTTTAAGGGCCGCGCGCTCAACCAGCGCAAGATCTATACCACGCTGACGTTCCTCATTTGGTACAAGCGCTTCTTTATCGACGAGAACAAGAGCACCGAAGTCGCCGCTTAGATTTCGTTATGAATTAGCGGTGAACCACACAGGGTTTCCGCTATACTCAGTCCCTGCGGGCGATTGGCGCAACGGTTAGCGCAGGTGCTTTACACGCACAAGGCTGGGGGTTCGAATCCCTCATCGCCCACCACTGATTTGATAGGCTCCCAGCGATGGGGGCCTTTCGTTTTTGTGCCCAGTGCAGGGGGATTCGAACCTGCTCCAAATTGCTATGCCTGATGGCGCTAGGCCAAAACGTCCGACAGGATCTCGATTAGGCTGTCCACGTCGGCCTCTTCGCACACGAGCGGCGGAAGGAAGCGCAGCGTATGTGCGCCTGTAGCGTTGATCACGGCACCAGCCCCCAATGCACGGGCTACAACGTCGTGTGCATCACCCGCGGCATCGTCCAGATCGCAGCCGAGCATCAGGCCGCGACCACGCACCTCTACCACATGCGGAAGCTTAGCCAGCGCCTGCTCCATATAAGCACCCACCTTGGCAGCATGCTCGGCAAAATCGCCGCGCACAAGCACGGAGAGCGTCGCGGCACACGCCGCGATGGCCAAGCAGCTACCACCGAAGGTCGAACCATGATCGCCGGGCTTAAAGACGTCGGCGATCTCCTTCTTTGCCACCACGGCGCCCATGGGCACGCCGTCGGCAATGCCCTTGGCAAGGCTCATAATGTCGGGCTCCACGCCATAGGTCTGGAACGCAAACGGCTTACCCGTGCGGAAGATACCGCACTGGACCTCGTCGGCGATAAGCACGGCACCCACCTCGTGCGCCAAGTCGCGCGCCGCAGCCATAAATTCCTCGGTCATGGGATGCACGCCGCTCTCGCCCTGAATCGGCTCGAGCATCACTGCGCAAATCTCACTGCCCAGCTGCTTAAAGATCGAACGCAGTTCGTCGACATCGTTGGGCGTACAGGCCACAAAGCCACCCGGCAGCGGACGGAAACTGTCCTGTAGCCAATCCTGCATGGTGGCGGCAATGGTCTCGAGCGTACGGCCGTGGAAGCCGCCACGCATGCATACGATGGTGTTGCCGCCGTTACCAGCACGCTTGGCGTACAGACGCGCGAGCTTCATCGAGCCCTCGTTGGCTTCGGCACCAGAATTGGCAAAGAACGTCTCCCACACCTGCTCGTCCGCAGCCGGAGCACCGAGCGCAGCGGCCGTGGTCTCATCGCCGGCGGCAATGGCATCGGCCAGCACGCACGCACCATCTACGTCGTCGTTGGCAAGCTTGGACAGCAGCGCCGCGACCTGTCCACGCTGCTCGATGTAGAAGTAGTTAGACACATGCAGAAGCTTTTTGGTCTGAGCCTCGAGCGCCGAGAGCACTGCAGGGTTGCCGTGGCCAAGGCTGCACACACCGATACCAGCGAGAAAGTCGAGATACTCACGACCATCGTCACCGATGAGCTTCATACCGTGACCTTCGACAAACTCTACCGGCGAGCGACCAAAGGTATGCATAACGTAATGGGATTCGAGCGATTGCTGAGTTGCAAGTGACATGAGATGCCTTTCGTTGGGCGCCGTACGGCGCAGGGCTATGGGTGCAGGGACGCGACGACCGCGGGTCGGCTAGACCGTCTGGAGCTTCTCGACCTCGTCGAGGTTCTCGGTCAGACGCGCCGCAAACGTCGAAAGCGGATGCGGATGCGTATCGAACTCGTAGGCCGTCTCGGTGGAGTGGATCACGGTACCGACGCCAGCATCGGTCAGCAGCTCCAGCAGCAGCGAGTGCGGCGTCGTGCCGTTGATGATGTGGGCTCGGAACACGCCAGCAGCAAGCGCATCGACGGCGGCGCGCAGCTTGGGAATCATGCCCTTGTCGACTTCTCCGCCGTAGAGCATCTCGTTGACCTCGTCGAGCGTCAGGTTGGAGATGAGCGAGTCCTTATCACTAAAGTCCTTGTACAGACCGTCGACGTCTGTCAAAAAAATCGCCTTGTGCGCATGAAGCGCCGCCGCAACGGCGCCGGCGGCGGTATCGGCGTTGATGTTGAAGAAGCCGCCGTCCTCCCCCGCCGCGACGGTAGCGATTACGGGAATGTACTCGCTATCGAGCAAGCGCTCGATATAGTCGGTGTTGACGTGCGTCACTTTGCCCACGCGACCGAGTTCGGGGTCGAGCGGCTCGGCGATGAGCGTGCCGGCATCGCTGCCCGACACGCCTACGGCCAAATTACCGTGGTGGTTGATGGCAGCGACCAGCTCCTGGTTAACCTTGCCGCCCAGCACCTCGCGCACGATATCCATGGTCGCCGGCGTAGTCACGCGCTGCCCGTTCTTAAATTCGACAGGGATGTCATAGTGGCTGAGTGCCTCGTTGATGGCTTTGCCGCCGCCATGCACGATGACGGGGCGCATGCCGATGATCTTGAGCAAAACGATGTCGCTCATCACGTCGCGGCGCAGTTGCTCGTCGACCATGGCGGCTCCGCCATATTTGATAACGACCGTCTTGCCGGTCAGGTTTTTAATCCACGGCAGCGCTTCGAACAGCAGCTGCGCGGTTGCTTCGTTGGATTCGCTCGAACGACAATCGCGTGCGAATTTCATAATCTGCCTCGTCTTTCGTATCGTTATCACGCCGTGCTTCCCTGTCCGCAATGCGGCAAGATGCGCAGCGTGCCTGGAATCTAGGAACGGTAGTCGCCGTTGATGGAGATGTACTCGTGCGTGAGGTCGCAGGTCCACACGGTCGTTGCCGCGTCGCCTGCACCCAGGTCGGCCGAGATCACGATCTCGGACGCCTCAAAACGTCGCAGAGCCTCGTCCTCGTCAAAGGGAACAGTCAGACCGTCGCGACAGACAGGCATGCCCATCATGTCGATGGAAACGTCTTCCTGGTTAAACTTCACGCCGCACTTGCCGAGCGCCATGGCGACGCGGCCCCAGTTGCAATCGTGGCCGGCGATGCAGGTCTTAACGAGCGGCGAGTTGGCAACGGCACGGGCGGCGATATCAGCTTCCTCGTCGTTGGCGGCGCCGGTAATGTTAACCGTCACGAGCTTTGACGCACCCTCGCCATCGGCCGCAATGTTGCGCGCCAGGCTCTCGCACACCTCGTGCACGGCAAAAGCCAACTCGTCAAAGGCGTCAGTGCCCTCGACGATAGCCTCGGCATCTGCGGCAGCAGCGCCAGAAGCAAGCATGATACAGGTGTCGTTGGTCGAGGTATCGGAATCGACCGTCACCTTATTGAAGGTCTGCTTAACGGTCGAGAGCAGCAGGGTGTAGAGCGCCGCCGGCTCGACGGGGGCATCGGTAGTAATGACCGCGATCATGGTGGCCATATTGGGCATGATCATGCCCGAGCCCTTGCACATGCCGCCCACCGTATAAGCGTTGCCCGCATGGCCCGCAGCTTCACTGCGATAGCGAACGGCATACTCCTTGGAGTGTGTATCGGTCGTCATGATGGCACGGGCTGCATCGGCACCGCCATGGGCAGAGAGTGCCTCATATGCGGACGGAACGGCCGTCTCAAACGTGTCGATCGGCAGAATCTGTCCGATCACACCCGTCGAGGCAACCAGGATCTGCTGGGGCTCGCAGCCAATAACCTGCGAGGCGATGTTGCACGTCTCGCGCGCGCAGGCAAGGCCGGTCTCGCCCGTGGCGGCATTCGCGTTGCCGGAGTTGATTGAAACGCCGGCGATGATGCCATAGCCCTTGTCCGCACCGCCCAGGTTGGCACGGCTCACCTGCACGGGCGCCGCGCAAAAGCGGTTGGTCGTAAACACGCCGGCGCCTGGACAAGGCCTATCGGGCACGACGAGCGCATAGTCCAAGCACTCGGGATTCTTCCGGAATCCTGCATGGATGCCTGCGGCCTTAAAGCCAGCCGCTGCCGTAACGCCACCCTCGACGGCGCGTATCTTGATATCAATCAGGTCGGTATTCATCGTCCCTACGGCTCCTTATATCAAATAAAAAAGCGGGCATCGGCTGGTACGCCATACCGGTCGCAATTAGTAGACCAGCTTAAAAGTGGCGCCCAACTCGATACCCGACTACCAAATCGTTAACAATCGAATGTGCTACACCGGGCACGCCACTGTGGGCAAGCCTCGTCGCTCGGCAAAACCAAAGACGATGTTGGCGCACTGGACCGCCTGGCCCGCGGCACCCTTGCACAAATTGTCGATGGCCCCCGTTGCCACCAGCACGCCCGCACGCTTGTTGAGCGCAAGGCCGATCTGGGCAGCGTTGGTACCGACGACCGAAGCCGTCTTGGGCTGCTGGCCGGCATCGAGCACGCGCACAAAGGTGCGACCGGCGTAGAACTTCTTGTAATGGTCGACGACGTCCTCAAGGGCCAACGCGTCGAGAGCCTGCGGCGCGAGCGGCATCGTCACCGTGGAAAGCAGGCCGCGCTTGAGCGGTGCCAAGTGTGGAGTAAAGACGACGCGATCGGTCAGGCCCAGAATTTGCTCAATCTCGGGCGTATGGCGATGTTTGCCTACGCCATAGGCCTCCAGGTTCTCGTCTGCGCTACAAAAATGGGTGCGAGCGTTACAGGACTTACCGGCACCCGTCACGCCGCTAATGGCATCGACGATTACGGGACCGTTCTCTGCCACCCAGCCCGCACGCACGGCAGGAGCAGCAGCGAGGCTCGTTGCGGTGGGATAGCAGCCGGCGCAGGCGACCAAAACGGGCTTTCCGGCGGCATGGCTGGAAGCAGCGGTCTCTAAGTCCTGACAGAACAGCTCGGGCAGGCCAAAAGCGCGAGTCTTGAGCAGCTCGGGGCTCGTGTGCTCGGCGGCATACCATGCCTCAAAGACGGACGGGTCGCTCAGACGGTAGTCGGCAGACAAGTCGAAGCAGGAAACGCCTGCGGCAAGGAGTGCGGGCACCTGCGCCATGGCTGCGGTGTGCGGCACGGCAAGAAAAACCGCATCGCAGCTTTTGAGCTCGGGGGCGTCATGCGTGGTGAAAACCAGATCGCTCACGCCAGCAAAGCTCGGATACACTGCGGACAGCGGCTGGCCGGCATCGGCGTTGGACGTAATGGCGACAAGTTCAAACTCGGGATGGCCGAGTACGAGGCGAATGAGCTCGGCTCCGGCATATCCAGCCGCGCCGACGATTCCAACCTTCAAAGACATATCAGACTCCTTGCCTGCGATTTATGCACCGATGCGCATTTCGCAGCGGTTGTTATGAAGTGGGTTGAAACTTTAGCACCAAAAGATGCATGAATATGTAAATAGCTTGCATATTCATGCATTGAAACATTCCCGACACATTCGCTTGAAGGAATTGACAAATAGAGCGGGCCCCGTATTGACCGGCACTCCTTACGGTGCCGGGCAACACAGGGTCCGCCCATGCGAAAACTAAGTTGTTAGGATGAGCCAGCTGGCTAGAGCTCGACCGGCACCCATTCGTCGTGATTGCAGATAAATGCCTCGGGATCCTCGACGCTAAAGAAGACGAGCGCGGGGTCGTTAGGCCCCTCATAGTGCTCGCCCAGGTGCTCTAGATGCTTCCACCCGACTTCGCGCATTTCGTCTAAAGCCCGGTCATCCAAGCCGGCACGCCCGCGCAAGATGAGCCAGCCATGGCCCGGCCACCAACTCGTGGCCTCAAAGCGCTGGTTTTGCAGCAGCTCCTGCCACACATCTTTGGTGCGCGCTGTCACAAACCACAGCTTGCCGTCCTGAATCTGCGCAAACGAGAACGGACGCACATGCGGCTGCCCGCCCACGCTCGTCGCCAGATACCACGCCGGCACCGACGTCAAATACTCCAAAACCGTATTCAATCCGTCCACGTTTCCTCCTGTCGCCTGACCAGTCTTTTTGGAATGGGTAGTCAATTTGGGAAATTAGAGCTCGAGGCGCTCTTCGCTGCCGTCGATATCGCAGAACCGTGCGGCGATATTGCGGACCGAGAAGAATGCAAGGCGGCCATCGTTGGCGCTATCGTGTTGCTCGCCAATGCCCACCATGTGCTTAAAGCCCGCTTGGCGCACCTTGTCGCTCACGAATGCATCGTCCTCGAGCGCGGCCTCACCGGTTAACACGATCCAGCACTCCCCCGGCTTCCAGCCCGATACCTCAAACTTGGGATTCGCGCTCAACTCCGCCCATACGTCCTTGTCGCGCGACGTGCAAAACCACAGCTTGCCGTCATCGACCATGGCAAACGAAAAAGGCCTCACGCGGGGCTGATGCCCGTCGCTCGCATCGGTCGTGGCAAGATACCACGCCGGAATGCGCCTGAGATACGAGCAGGCGCGCTCGAGCTGAGCCGTGCGATCGATGTCGGTCATGGAGACCCCTTTCTTGTGCTCGAATCGAGCTTAGAAGAGTTGAAGATTGATAACGACAACGCATGTCACCAGCAGCGCCATCGCCAGCGCTGCCAGTACATCCCCCCGGCCAAACGCAAGCGCATGCAGACGCGTGCGTCCCTGCTCGCCGTGATAACAACGCGCATCCATGGCGGCCGAAAGCGTCTCGGCATGACGGAACACACCGGTGAACAGCGGAATCGCCACACTGCCGAGCATACGCACGCCGCCGAGCGGGCCTCCCGTCACGCGCGCACCGCGGCTCGCCTGCGCATCGGCCGTCTGCTTCATCTCGGTGGCAAACTGCGGCATAAAGCGCAGCGCGATACCCATAATCATGCCGAGCTCGTGCGCCGGAAGCCCCACGCGCGCAAATGGTGCGAGTAGACGTTCAAAGCCCGCGGTGAGGTCGAGCGTCGGCGTGGTGAGTGTAATGGCGCTCATGCCGGCCATCATCAACGTCAGGCGGCACGCCACAAACGCCGCAGAACGCAGCGAGCCCTCGCTCACCTGCAAAAAGCCAAGCTGCCACAAAATGCGGCCGCTCTGATCGGAAAACAAGTTGAGCACCGCGACTACCACGACAATCGCCAGCAGTGGTGCCATCGATGATAGGACCCGGCGCAACGGCACCCGGGCTGCGAGATAGACCAGCACGACAAAAAATGCGACCGGAACCAGCCCGCAAAAGCTTCCGACGGTGAGCACGGTGATCAGAAATGCGAAACCTAGGAGCAACTTAGTACGCGGATCCAGGCGATGCACCGCGCTATCCCCAGGATAGTAGCTGCCAAATGAGAACGCCTCCATTAGCAGCCCTCCTCTCGCGTGACCGTCTTGGATTTGGCCTTGTCCGAAACGTTAGAAGAACCGTCTGAGCAACCGATCAGCAAATCTGCCAACTCGTCGGCCAACGACTCAACCGTATAGAGGC
>URWZ01000062.1 GCA_900551625.1 uncultured Collinsella sp. | reverse complement strand
CCTCCTGGCCCTGCAGCAGGTATGTCTCGCCGCTACCGCAATGGGGGCAGGTCTTGCCGTGCTCGACCGTCGCGTAGTCGCGGCCGCACGCCTCGCAATGTGTCACGGCCTCGACGGGCTCCACAATAAGCTCCGCATCCTCGGTGATGGACTTTTTATCTGCCGCCCAGCGCCAAGCGTCGAGCAGCAAGTCGGGAACGACGCCCGAGACCTCGCCCAGCAGCAGCGTGACGCTCGAAACGCGACTCACGCCATTGGCGCGCGCCACGTTCTCAACATCGCGAATGATGTGGTAAACGATTCCGAGCTCGTGCACTTTTTCCTCCGCCGTTCTCCTGCTTGTTGCGTTTCTTACTTCCTACCAAATTTGATCTTGATGGCACGCTTGAGCGCATACTTGCCGAGGCTTGGGAGCTTTTGCTCGTATTTGACCATCGTGGAGCACTCGGGGCGATCTCGATCCAGGTGGATGGCATCGAACGCGCACTTGGTGGTGCACAGGCCGCAGCCGATGCACTTGTTGGGGTCGACGATCGAGGCACCGCAACCCAAGCAGCGGGCGGTCTCGGCGCGCACCTGCTCTTCGGTAAAGGTCTCGACGTACTCGCTAAACGGCGCGGCCTTCTCGCGCTCGCGGTCCACGTGGGCAACCTCGCGGCTCGCGTTGTCGTAGCTCTCGATCACGACATCGTCGCGGTCGAGCGCGGTGTAGCGGCGCTGGTTGCGGCCGATGGTGAGCGTGGAGCCCGGCTGCACAAAGCGATGGATGGACACGGCGGCCTCGTGGCCGGCGGCGATGGCATCGATGGCAAAGCTCGGACCGGTGTAGACGTCGCCTCCCACAAAGATGTCGGGCTCAGCGGTCTGATAGGTCTGGGGATCGGCAAGGGCACCCTGGCCGCGGCCAAGCTCCACCTTGGAGCCAGCCAGCAGGTCGCCCCACACAATGGACTGGCCAATCGACATGACGACACGGTCGGCATCGACACGGCGCAGATCGTTCTCGTCGTACTCGGGCGCAAAACGGCCCTCGTCGTCAAAGACACGCGTGCAGCGCTTGAAGGTGATACCGCACACACGGCCGGTCTCGTCCAGATGGACCTCCTTGGGGCCCCAGCCGCAGCTGATGTGCGCGCCGTCCTCGATGGCCTCGCGACGCTCCTCCTCGCTCGCGGGCATCTGGGCCTCGCTCTCCAGGCAGAACATCTCGACGTGCTCGGAGCCCAGGCGGCAGGCGTTGCGGGCCACGTCGATGGCCACGTTGCCGCCGCCCACCACGATGGTGCGGCCGGGCAACGCGTCGATCTTGCCACTGTTGACCTCGCGCAAGAAGTCGACGGCTACGGTCACGTCCTCGGCATCCTCGCCCGGAATACCGGCAAGGCGGCCACCCTGGCAGCCAATAGCCACGTAGAAGGCCTTAAAGCCCTGCTCGCGCAGCTCGTCGAGCGTCACATCGCGACCGACCTCCACGCCATAGCGGAACTCGGCACCCATCAGGCGAATGATCTCGACCTCGGCCTCGATAACATCCTTCTGCAGCTTAAAGCTGGGAATACCGTAGGTGAGCATACCGCCCGGGCGCTCGTTCTTCTCGAACACGACGGGCTTATAGCCCTTCTCGGCCAGGTAGAAAGCGCAGGACAGGCCGGCCGGACCGGCACCGATGATGGCGATCTTCTGGTCGAAGCCGCCGGCACGCGTCGGGGTCACCACAGGTGGGACATAGCGGGTCGCGGCATCCAGATCGCGCTGGGCGATGAACTTCTTGACCTCGTCGATAGCCACGGCGGCGTCCACACGGCCGCGAGTGCAGACATCCTCACAGCGGCGGTTGCACACACGGCCGCAGATAGCGGGCAGCGGGTTCTCGCGCTTAATGAGTGCTAGGGCCTCGTCATAGCGACCCTGAGCCGCGAGCTTCAAATAGCCCTGAACGGCGACATGCGCGGGGCAGGCCGTCTTGCAGGGAGCGGTGCCGGACTCATGCGTCTCGATGCGGTTGTCGTTGCGGTAGTTGGGCGACCACTTGGTGTGATCCCACTTGGTGGCATCGGGCAGCTCCTGGCGCGGATACTCGGGCACCTGTCCGCCGGCCTTTTTGCTGCAGAGCTTCTGGCCCAGCTTGGCGGCACCGGCCGGGCACACCTCAACGCAGCGACCGCAGGCCACGCACTTGTCCTTCTCGACCTTGGCGACATAGGCCGAGCGCGACAGGTTGGGCGTGTTGAACAGCTGCGAGGTGCGCAGGGCGTAGCACACGTTGACGTTGCAGTTGCAGATGGCGAAGATCTTGCTCTCGCCGTCGATGTTGGTGATCTGGTGCACAAAGCCGTTGTCCTCGGCCTGGCGCAAGATGTCGTAGACCTCCTCGCGCGTCACATAGTGGCCGCGGTCGGTCTCGACCACGTAGTCGGCCATATCGCCCACGGCGATGCACCAGTCGGCGGGGTCGTCGGCGCAGCCCTCGCCCATCACGCGACGGCTCGCGCGGCAGCTGCAGGTGCTGGCGGCATACTTACCCTCGTATTTGTCGAGCCAATGCTCGATATGCTCAATAGGCACCGACGTGCTCGCGGCATCGATGGCCTTCTCGACCGGAATGACGTGCATGCCGATACCGGCGCCTCCGGGCGGCACCATCGGCGTGGCCTTGGACAGCGGGCCCTTGGATGCCTGCTCAAAGAACTTGGCATAGACCGGATGCTCCTCGAGCTGGCTCACGCGCATGTTGAGGAACTCGGCAGAACCCGGCACCAGCATGGGCAGCACCCACTGCTTGGCGCGCTCGGGATTTTCCCAGTTGTACTCGAGCAGACCCGTGTAGCTCATGTCGTCGAGCATCTTCTCGATATCGGCCTCGGGCATGCCGGTGAGCTTGACCATCTCGGGCAGCGTATAGGGACGACGCATCTTCATCTTGCAGAGCACTTCGGCCTGCTCGTCAGTCGCGGCCTCGGCAAACGACCAGTACTCGTAGCCCAGCAGCTCGTCGCGATGCAGCAGACGGTTAGTGCAGTGCTCGCACAGTTTGACGATGGCCTCGCGCGGATGCTCCGGCAGCGGCGGTACGAACTCCGAGCCGATGTCGGGCTCGGTGTAGCTAATTCCCGGTCCGTTGAGAATCATGGTTGTCCCTTCTCTTGCCACAGCCCGGCGAGGCCGCAGCGCCCCTCTTTTTTGCAGGCCGGGCATGCCCCCATGCCGTTCACCCGCCATTAGTTGACATTGTGTCAAAAATAGTATTGACGAACCGTCAACAATATTCAAGACTGTTAGGCGAACGGTCAGGCAAAAGAGGACGAAAGGCGGCAAACGCATGGGCAACAACACAGCAGATACCCCTGCGGTCAATGCCGTCCCCGCATCCGACAGCGCGGCAAAGCGCTTGACGGGCGACGAACGCCGTCGCGAGATCCTCGCCGCCGTGCGCACCGTGAGTTCCGAGCTGGGCGTGTCGCATCTATCTGTCTCGGCCGTGACCAAGCGAGCCGGCTGTACGCGCTCGCTCTTCTACCACTACTTTGCCGATATGGACGCCGCCGTCACCGCTGTTATGGACGAGGCGATCGACGGCTTTATCTCCGAGCTCGAGCAGTGGAATGCCAACCGCACCGTCGGCGATATCGAGGGCGCGCTCGACACTGTCGCGCCGCTCTTTAAGCGTCTGGTCGCCAGCGGCCACGAACTGCCGCACACTCTGACCTCCAACAGCGGCGCACTCTACGGCGGCTTTCTGCACAACGTGGTCCAGCGCGTGGCGCAGTATATCTGCGACACCACCGTGGTGGATTTTGTCGCCCATCATGAGCTACGCATCGACCATGTCTACGAGACGTTCTACACCCTCATCATGGGTCTTTTGATGTATATCCGCACGCACCCCGATGTGCCCGACGAGACGGTCAAGGAAATCATCGCCTCGACGCTCCACATCGAGGGCTATACCGCCAAGTATCCGGAGCGCAAGCCCCAGAACTGACGACATTTGGCCAAACTGCCCGCGATCAGAAGAGGGGCCGCGGGCGTGTGAAAGGAGAGCAGCATGCTGTTCGATGTTTGGGGTAGCGATACCCTTATCCACTGGGCCGGCTGGGCCATGGTCTTTATTGGCCTGATCGTGCTCAACGAGGTCGGCCGCCGCACCAAGCTGGGCGCGGCCATCATCTTTGGCGTGGCTCCGCTGGCCATGACCATCTACTGCGTCGCCATCGCCATCGGCGTCTCGCAGGGCGCCGAGTGGGCGCTCATCAACCCCACCCATGTGTACCAGAACAGCTGGTTCCACTACGCCAAGGTATACGCGGCGCTGGCCGGTTGCTGGGGCTTCATCGCCATTAAGTACCAGTGGGGAAAGATCGGCAAGGCGCATTGGTTCCGCGCGTGGCCGTTTGTGATCGTCGCCATCAACATCTTGATCGCCGTCGTGTCCGACTTCGAGAGCGCCTATCACTTCTTTGTCCTGGGCCAGTCCACTTGGGTCACCTCCGAAGGTGCTACGCAGCTGGCCGGCTGGAACAACGTGTTCAACGGCATCGCCGGTCTCATCAACATCTTCTGCATGACCGGTTGGTGGAGCGTCTACGCCTCCGAGGACAAGACCGATATGCTGTGGCCCGACATGACCTGGGTCTACATAATCGCCTACGATATCTGGAACTTCTGCTACACCTACAACTGCCTGCCCACCCACTCCTGGTTCTGCGGCTTTGCGCTGCTGCTGGCGCCCACCGTCGCCGCCTTTATCTGGAACAAGGGCGGCTGGATTCAGAACCGCGCCTTTACGCTGGCCATTTGGTGCATGTTTGCCCAGGTGTTCCCGTACTTCCAGGAGGAGTCCATCTTTGTGACGCACTCCACGCTCGATCCCGGCGCCGCCACCGCGGTCTCGGTCGCCGCGCTGGTCGCCAACGTCGCCGCGATCATCTACGTCGCCTACCGTGCCAAGAAGCTCGGCCGCAATCCCTACAAGCAGGATGTCTTTGAGGGCACCAGCGATTGGGAGAAGGCCACCGCTCGCCGCGCCAAGGTTGATTACGCGCATGCCGAGTAACGTGCCTGGCGCAGACATCGCTTGAGCGCGAAGCAGCATAGCCGGCTCCGCGCAACTCAACGCATTGCAGAGCCCCCGGAATGTGATTCGTTCGCGTTCCGGGGGCCTTTTGCTGCCGCGAGGATGCGGCCGAACGATGCGCTCAGGTTAAATCAAATCTTATATTTCATACGCGCTTTATATGGCTCCATTTTTGGGTACAGTGTTGAGCCGATATTGAGCTTGGGGGATATATGAAAGATGAGATGATGGGCCAAGAGGACGCGGCCCAGGATGCAGAAGCGTGTGCCGAGGCCCTGGAGAGCCTAGACCAGATCGCACTGGCCGAGATTGCGTTTGACGATTCGAGCGTTGATGTGCGGGATGAGCCGGAAATCGAGGCGCAGCCCGATGATCGGGATGCAAAAGCCGATGGCGCCGCGCCCACCGAAGACGAGGCGGAGCGCGAGGAATCCGAATGCGAGGCCGACGACCAGCCCGAATCCGACACGAGCGAGGAAACCATCTTGCTCGACAGCTTACCGGCCGAAGATTCGCTCACCCGCGAGCTTCCCGGCCTGGGCTCCGCGCCTGCCGTGGACGAGACCATCGCCATGGGCGATATCCCCCTACCGTCTGTTCCTTCGGCACATGAGGCCGAGGCCCGTCATCGTAAAATGCCGCCCAAGCGCCGCAACCTGATGGTTGCCGGCGTTGTGGCCGTCGCGCTCGTCGCCGGCGGCGCAGGCTATGCTGCCTGGAACGGATATCAGCAAGAGCAGGCTGCCGCTGTCGCCGCCAGTGCGCACACGATGATGTCGGTGCAGATTGGCGTGCATGCCGCAGGGCTCGACTGCTCAACTGGTTCCAAGATTCCCGTGCAGGTGAGCGGCCAGGATTCCGACGGTTCTTCCGTGAGCGAAACGCTCTACGTTGACGAACACGGTCGCGGCATTAAGCTGCTGCCTGGCGACTATACGCTCTCCATCGCTGGGTCCCCCATCGCAGCCGACGGTACCATTTACACCGTGCCGACCACCAAGGCGCAGGTCACCATTAAGAGCGATGGGCAGGATTTGAGTGCCCAGGCCACCTTTAAGCTCAAGGTGCCTTCGGCCGACACGGTGACTGACGACCAGATCGATGCCGCCGCCAAGTATGCCGAGGAAGGCGGGGTGAACTCCGCCGCGGTCGCAAAGGTGCTCCAGCAGGCGGCAACCGCGCGCCGTGACGCCGCCGTCAACGCCGTGAGCTCCCGCGAGGCACAGGCGGCCCGCGACGCCGATGCTCGACATAAGGCAACGGACCTGTATCAGCTCGATATTCCCGTTGAGTGGTACGGCAAAGTCGCGACTTGGCAAAACGGCAGCACGCTGTGCATTTATCTGGACGGCGACACCAACACACCGCTCGTGACGCTCGTCGCGGTGCGCGAGGGCGAGAGCTTTACGCCCGATGAGGGCGACGCGGTTTTGGGTGCGGCAAACCTCGGCAACGGCTACACCGTCTACGCCAGCGGCCCCGTCTATCCGTACGTGGTGCCCCAGACCATCAACGGACGGACGCAAGACCCCGTGTCGACCTACCCCATGGATACGGCGATTGAGCTTGTCGAGCTCACGACCGGCAACCGCTACACCTATAGCCAGATCAAGAACGTGCTGGTCGGCAAAGACGGCAAGGCCGACGCCGCCACCAAGCTCGAATGCGACTACCTCGCCCAGATTCTGATGCCGAGCATCAAAGCCCAAGACTAGCCGGGCGCATCATGGTGCTCCCCAACCGTGATAAAGGGGCCAGGAGGTCCTGGCCCCACAGATCCGTAGATGATTAGGCAAGGAGCCACTTCCATGCGGGCACAACGTGTACCGCACCGTGCTCGCATGGAATATCGGCCTGCTCATCCATGGTAACGATTGCCGACTCGCCAAGATCGAACTGGGCCATCGAGGCATCAAGCGCGGCAATTTCGCGCTCGCGCGTTTTCTCACTTGCCATATCCACACTCACCTGAATCAGGCTATAAGCCCGCATGAGAAGCGCGTCCCCAGCCACAAAGTCCACCTCATGGCTTTTGCTCTTCTCTTTGATCAGCAGGCGGCAGACCGATCCGATCCTCACCGCGGGAGTCCTTCTTCTTAGCGCATTGAACACTGCGGTCTCGAGCCTCTGGCCCTGGTCCAATGCCGATGCGGGAGAGAATGCTCCAAACATCGCAGGGTCGACAGCGTAGACCTTAGACGCAGACCGCATGTTATTTGCCAATGAACGCGTGAACTCCGGCACAGAAAATAACAGGTAGGCGTCCTCATAATACTCAAGTAAATCGCTGAGCGAATTACGACTGACGGGTATCTGTCTGCTCTTGAACTCGTTGTACACTTTGTTCACTGACAGCTCTCGTCCCGAAGATGCCATACACCGCGTCAAGAACAGCGATGCCAGGCGAGGGTTCTTGACGTCGTAACGCTCAATGACGTCCATAGCGACCGTTCGCGAAGCATATTCCTGTAGCAGCTGAATCGCGTCTGCGGGCGTCTGCTCAAGCGTCGCGATGAATCCCCCTCGTTCAAGATATCCGATCAGATGATGTCGAAGCAGCGCTGCATCGCTTGGGGAAAAGGTCGCATCTGGCTCGAAAACGCTCCCCGTCTTATACCGAACGTATTCCGAAAAACTCAACGGAAAAAGCTCCCGTATAAGAGAACGACCCCTGAACTCGCTCTTAAGCTCTGAGGACAGCATCTTGGAAGAAGATCCCGTCACATAGACGGTCGCTTTCTCCGTATCGACTACACGCCGCAGAAACGCACCCCATTCGGGAATTTCCTGGATCTCGTCAAAGAAAATGTAAGCGCCCTCGGTTCGAGCAGCAGGATACAGCGCATAGAACGTGTCGAGCACGTCCGCCAGCAGCGATGACTCATACGGGCGCAAGCGCTCGTCCTCAAAATTAAAGTAAAGCATCCGGTCAAGCTCGACGCCCCGGCCCTGAAGCCGCTGCATCTCCTGATACAGGCGATACGTCTTTCCACAACGGCGGGCCCCCACAACCACATTTACGATGTTGTCGCGCTTTGGCTCCTGTG
>URWZ01000061.1 GCA_900551625.1 uncultured Collinsella sp. | reverse complement strand
AGATAGCGTAGCGTCTCGTGGCTCGGAGATGTGTATAAGAGACAGCTCCTTGCCGGCGCGAATCTTTTCGATATTCCAAGCCGGCGCCTGCGGCGTAGAGGTTTCGATCAACTGCTCGATATAACGGTCCAGGATTTGATTGCAACCCATTGCTGTCCCCTCTGACATAAACGATAGGTGAACGTTACCCCTAGTGTAACGCGAACGAGGAATATAGGGTGAACGTTAACCCTATATTCCTCGCGAACGGCAGACTTTTAGCGGCAAACGGCGGTGAGACCCGCGGCGATGCGATGCGCCAGGCGCTCATAGCCAGCCGGGCTGTAGTGCAGACCGTCCGGCATATAGAGCTCGCGGTGCTCCGGCAAAAACGGGCTGATACCGCTTTGCGCATACAGGTCAATCACCGGCACGGAGTAGCGGTCGCAGACCTCGAGCATCGCTCGCACGTAGGCGACCTGCGTCAACCCCAGGTGGTTGAGCTCGTCGCTTGCCGGGATATCCTTCTCGTGCTTGCCGCTCGTCTTGCACGGCGTCATAAACACGAGCTTTGCCCGAGGCGAGCGCGCCGTGATGGTACGGATCAGGTAATCGAGTGCACCATAGAACTCATGCACGTCCGTGCTGCCGAGCTCTCCAAGCGGCACGTTGCGGCTAAAGTCGTTGACGCCGCCAAAGACGATGTAGATATCGGCCGCATCGTCGATACCGTCAAGGCGCTCGACAAACGAATCGGTACGGTCGGCCTTGATGGCGATACGCGAACCCTTGATGCCAAAGTTCTCGACGACCGCGCCTCCCAGCAACGCGCCCAGATGCGAAGTCCAAGAGATGTCGTTGCCGCCTGCGCCGCATCCGTTATCGCCCCATGTGGTCGAATCGCCAAAGCAGCAAATGGTCGATTCACTCAAACTCTTCGTTTCCATAATCTTCTCCTCATCCGCCCATCGGCGGTCATACAGGAACGTACCGTTTATTCGCAGCATGCCGAGGGGCTATGCACGGGCGCATTCCGCAACGTGCGAATCGAGCCATTCGATATCCTCGACAAGATGTGCCACGCCCAGATGGTGTTCACCCGGACACACCTCGTGCCGCAGGCCATCTCTGCGACCCAGCAACTTGTAGGCATCGCGCACGATCTCGAGCTGCTCGTCAACATTTTTCAGCCCGCGCGAACCGTTCAGATGATCCTCTTCGCAGCTTTGCACTAACAACGGGCGCGGCGCAATAAGCGAGGCAATATCGCCCATGTCGAGCAAGCGCCAAAGTCCGGGTGTGTAGTTGCAGCTGCAATTGCCATTGAGATGCAGCAGCGAATCGTCGACACCGTACAGATAGCCCGAGACAAACGTCTTGCATACGCGTGGGTCGAGCGCCGCCAGATACAGCGTCATGTATCCGCCGCCCGAAAAGCCAAAACAGCCCAGGTCGTCCATGGCAATGTCGCCGCGCGCCTCTAGGTAATCGATCAGACGCATGTTATCCCAGGCGTTGAGACCCGCAACGGTAAGTCCCAGCGGCTCGGCCATGCGCGCCTGGTTTAGGCACGTGCCGCGCAGAAAGCTGTTCTCGTCATCGCCCTGGCCCTTCCAGTCACGACGGTATCCCCAACCGCGTGCGTCGGGGCAAACGGTCACGTAACCCATACGCGCCAAACGCAGACCGTAGTCGTAATTGAACTTACGCACAGCATCATCGACCGCCGGCACGCCCGTCACGCCCGCAACACTTGCGGCGCCTGCTCCCTGATGGCCATGCGGGCAGATATAGCAACACTTGCGGCCGTGTGCATCGAGCTTAGGCGACTGCGGCTCGAGCAGGTAGAACGGCATCCAAACATCGCGCTCGACCTGCAACATCGCATGGGTGCGCACGATGCCGCCGGCAACCCGCACGCGGCTGAGCTCACGAATCTCAATCGGGACGCGGTCCATAAGCGAAAGGCCCAAAACATCGTACAGACGAGTCCTGGTCGCAATCTTCCATGCCTCAAAATCTGCAGGAGTCTTGCCCGTAAAAGCAGCCGAACGCCCCTCGCGCTTCAGCCGGGCACGCAGCGCAGGTTCGTCTTCGCAGTACGTCTCGATGTGCACGGTGCGGCCGTTGGCAGACAGTTCAGCCGTCTCAACCGCATCACCGTCGCCGCCCTCGGGATCCCAGCCATCCCCACCGGCAAGCACCTGCTCGCGAGCGTACCCGGCGGCAGCCATCACATCGAGTTCATTCGCCCACGGCACCCAGCCGGTAGTATCACCCGCCGGCCCATGCAGAATCGCGCCAGCATACTGCACGCAGTTGTGTGCCGCCGGCTTATTCCAATCCCACCAGCCTTCGCGCTTGATATGTCGCCCCAGCCAGCAATCGATCAGCACAGTTTGCGCCCATTCGCGCCAAGGACGACCCAGGTAGACCGAATCCGGCGCCACGCCATCCGGAGCTGTAAACGAACAGCCGTGGAACACAAAGCCGTGCGGCTCGCCTTCGGGCGTCGACGCCGCCGTCACGTAGCCGTTCACGTCCATATCGCGGTTGAGCGAGCGAATCTCGCACCCCTCAAAGTAGGCACGCGCGCCGCCAAAGATAAAGTCGACATCGCCCTCGATCCGGCAACGTCGAAAATACTGGCGCCCCACCCGGCGCGGCGCATACTGTTTGGGTCCTATAAACCCGCCCGGTTTGGCCTCATGCGGCGGCAGCGGACCCAAAAACAGCGTGTCTTGGTGTCCCTTAATGCAGCAGGCATCGACAACCAGACGGTCGCCATCAGCATACAGGGCAATCGCTTGACCGACCTCGCGCCCATCGCCCGCATCGTTTTCGATCGTGAGGTTCTCGAGCCGTACGTCGTCGGCATCGACCAAAACGGTATAGGTCCTAAACGTGCCGAGCGTGCCGTCGACGCCCGAGCCGTCCTCCGAAGGCATCTTGGCACCCAGGCTGCCCACGATACGCACGCTGTCGGCCGTCTCTCCCTCAATCGTCACATGCGGGCGATGAATCTCGACCCGTTCGCGGTACTCACCCGGCTCGATATGGATTGTCACCGGCCGTCCGTCATTCGGACAGGATTCGTCAATTGCCTCCAAGGCCTTAGAGATACTGTGATATGCCCCCGCACGCTCGGGCGAAACCTCAAAAAATCGTCTCTCACTCATCATCAGTCACCGCGTCCTTTCGTCGTAGACCGTCTACGTTGCAGTTTCGGCATATAAAAAGTTCGCGCAATGGGTCGGGAAGGCCCTGCCCATCGCGCGCCACGACATACCGAATTTAATTGTTTAGGAGCAAACGCCTACGCACGGATAACCTTGTCGACGTTCTGGAGCTGCAGTTCCTCGCCGTCCTGGCCCTCGATCACCACATTTTGCAGATCGAGTACCTTGACGTTTTGCGCAATGATGCCCTGACACACCATGGGCTCAACGCCGCAGGCCATGGCCGGGACAAAGGGCTCGGCATCCGGCGCGAAGGTCACGTGGACATCCCGGAACGTCAGGCGCGTTACTTTACTCTCGGGCAGGCCCGTGATGTAGGCAGCGGCCGCGTGGCAGTTAGTGGCCTCGATATCGCAAAACGTCGTGGCACCAAAGCCGGGCGTGCGGTCGTCGACAGGCAGCGTCTCGCGAGACTGCACGTAATCGGTCTTGCCGTCCTTGTCGCAGAAGTAGAAGGAGTTGACCACGAAGGGCGTGAGCACCTCATCCATGCGAATGTGCTCAAAGGTAATGCCCTCGTTGACGGCATCCTTGCCGCGCCCGCGGCGGGTCTTGACGCGCAGGCCGCGGTCGGTGCGCTCAAAGAGGCACTTGCTCACGGTAAGGTCCTTGATGCCGCCGGCAGCCTCTGAACCCAGGACCACGGCGCCGTGACCATCGTGCATGTAGCAGTGAGAGATCAGCACGTCGTGCGTGGCGGGACGAAGCTCGGGCTCAATGCCCAGCTTGCCGCTCTTGATGGCGATGCAGTCGTCGCCCACCGAGAACTGACAGCCAAGGATGCGGACAAAGCCGCAGCTCTCGGGATCGAAACCGTCGGTGTTGTGGGAGTTCTTGGGACCCTCGATCGACAGGCAAAGCGCATCGACATGCTCGCACAGGACGGGATGGATATTCCACGCCGGGCTGTTGCGCACGGTAAAGCCGGCAAGGCTCACGTTTTGGCACTCGGACAGGAAGATCATGCGCGGACGGGCGACCTCGCGGCCCTCCTCGGGACGGAAGATGTTCTTAAAGTCCTTGTTCCACCAGTTGTCCTCGGCAAAATCGGTCTGACCGTCAATCGCGCCGCGACCATAGATGCACACGTCGTGCACGCCCAGACCCGTAAAGGTAGAACAGTAGGTCGAGAAACTCTCGCCCTCCCAGCGGCCCAGGGGCAGCATATCGGTGCCGGCATACCCGGCACCCTCGTTGCCCGTGACCGTTCCCGGAATGTAGGCAAGCGCGGCACGATCGTGGCGGGCCAGCAGCACCGCTCCCTCGGCGAGCTCGATGTTGATATTGCTCTTAAGGAAGAGGGACTTGATGCGATAACTACCGGCGGGGATCAGCACGCGGCCGCCCTTGGGGCAGGCCATGATGGCAGCCTGGATGTTGGTGGTGTCGTCGTGCTCGGCATCACCCTTGGCGCCACAGTCGCGAACGTTGATGGTAAAGGGCTCAGCCGGCGTGGTGACACCTACGCTCAGCTCACGCTCGCCACAAACAAAACGAACCAGGTTGCGCTTGCCGGGGGTCAGGCCGTCGACATAGGTCTCGACCGTATTCGTGGTACCAGCGGGCTCGTCGTTGACAAAGATCTCCCACGTATCGGCACAGGTAAAGTAGCCGCCGTCGTCAAGCTCGATCACGGCCGCGCGCGCGTTGCGCCAGATAACGTTCGTCTCCATGGATTTCTCCCTCAAAAAGATGCTCTAAAGGCAAATTGTACGCTGTTAAAAAAGGGCCGTGCCTGCCGGCGGAATTCCGGTGGCACGGCCCTGTGATTTGGACGATATGTCGGCCTTACTCGGCGGGGGTTACGCTACCGTCCTGGAAGCCAACGTTGTTGTGAGCGAAGCAGTCCTCGTACTTGAAGCCGGAGAGCTCCTCGCAAAGAGCCTTGACCTCGGGCTGGACGTCGGCCATCTTGCCGCCCTCCTTGACGCGCTTGATCTCGTCGCAGAGGATGTCGCACTGCTCCTTGTCGATCTTGATGCCGCGGGCAAGGACAGCCGCGAGCAGGAAGAAGCCGGCGCAGCCGATGAGCATGTAGCCGCAGATGTACAGAGGCACGGTGGCGGGCTGGGTTACGGCGTCGCTGTTGCCGGCGGTCTGAATGAAGCCGGAGGCAGCAAGGACGATAGCCCATGCGTTGACGGCGATAGCCTGGGCGATCTGCTGGCAGAGCTGCTGAGCGGAGCTGTAGATGCCCTCGCGACGACGCAGGGTGATGAGTTCATCGACATCGGGGATGTAGTTGAGCAGAACGTCGGGCAGGTACTGGAAACCAACGTAGAAGAACTTCCAGATGGCGAAGATGATGGGGTAGGCAATCATGGCGATGGCGACCGTGGAGGTGCCGTTAATCTGACCAAAGGCGAAGTAGTTGTAGGCGATGATGCACGCAGCGCAACCGACGTTGGCCAGGTACCAAGACTTGTGGAAGCCCTTCTTGGCCATGAGGGCAACCCAGATGGCGGTGCAGACGATAGCGACGACCTTGCCGGGCATCTCCATCACGGACTCATAGGACTTAGGAATCTGCAGGCAGTAGACGATGAAGAAGGACAGGCAGGCAGACCAGCAGGCAGCAGCGAGCTTCGTGGAGACCTGTGCATACAGGACCTTGCGGAAGGACTTGTTGCGGAAGGTAGAGACAACGTCGATGAAGAACTTCTTGATACCCTCGCCGACGCTCTCGATCTTCTCCTGAGCCACCTCCTCGGGGGTGTGCTCCCACGTGGACAGGTACACGCACAGCAGCGAGATTGCCATGACCGAAGCGTTGACCGTAGCGATGATGAAGTAGCTGAACGGGTTGGTCTCGCCGAAGGTGCCAAAGCCAAAGCCGACGAGTGCTGCCATCAGGAAGCCGGCGGCGTTACCAAAGAGGTGCTTGTAGCCGGTGAGGTACGTACGCTCCTTGAAGTCGTCGGTCATCTCGATGGTAAGCGGCGACAGGTTGGCGGTGCAGAACGTATACGCGACGTTGTAGATCAGGTACAGCACAAAGTAGTACGGGAAACCAAACGGCGTAGCCACAAAGATGAGCGGCTCGGCGACCATCATCGGGATTGCCAGCAAGATCCAGAAACGGCGGCGGCCAAAGATACGGCCGATCTTGGTAGCGTAGAAGTTATCGGCCACAAAGCCCATAAGCGGGCACAGAATGGCGTTGAGATAGATGGCGAACGAGCTGATCAGCGCAGCCTCGCCTGCGGACAGGCCGCACTCCGTGGACAGGAACAGCACCATGTAGCTGTGCGTAAAGGTCAGGGCACCGGAGTTGAGCATGCCGCCCATACCAAAGCCCAAGCGCGTCCAGAATGTGATCTTGCGCTTTTTACCGATCTTGTTAGTCATCGAGCTCCCTCTCTTTTCTCGATTGTCTTGGAACAAGACATTGGAGTCCATACCGACGTCTGTCTGCATGCCGTTCAGGGTGAACGTTTAGCTAGATTATGCGCGATTGCTTATGATAGGTGAACGTTCACTTGTATATTATCCTTGAACGGTCGTTTTTTGCCGTTGAACGGGCCTGAAAATGAAAAAAACCCTGCATTTTTGATTATCAAGTCGATTCAGCACCACGCAACAACTAGGTGAACGTTCATTGTTCTCTGGAGATGAGGGAGGTGCCGGGCACCCTTCCCAAAAAAGCCGTGCACGACAACGCAACGAGAAACGAAAAACGACCCCGCCGAGATTGTCCTCGGCGGGGTCGCTCAGTCTTTGCAGCAGCTTATTCAATCACGCGCTCAACGTGTCATCGCTACAGGCAGACTCCGTCCTTCCAGATGCTGATCTCGTGACAGCCGCGACGCTCGGCGCTGGTAAGCTTGCCGCTCGCCGTGTCCAGCACCAGCTGATACAGATCGCCGGCAGCCTCATCGAGCGTACGCTCGCCCGTAGCCACCACACCGGCGTTAAAGTCCATCCAGTTGGCCTTGTGGTCGCACAGGCGCTGGTTGGTGAACACCTTGAGCGTAGGCGCCGGCGCACCAAACGGCGTGCCGCGGCCGGTCGAGAACAGGATCACGTGGCAGCCGGCAGCCGTCAGGGCCGTGGTGGATACCATGTCGTTGCCCGGACCGCACAACATGTTCAGACCATGCTTGGTAGCCTGACCGGCGTACGGCAGCACGTCGACGATGGGGGCAGATCCGCCCTTTTGCACGCAGCCGCAGCTCTTGTCCTCGAGTGTGGTGATGCCGCCATCCTTGTTGCCGGGGCTCGGGTTCTCGTAGACGACCTCGCCATGACTAATAAAGTAATCCTTAAAGCCGTTGAGCATGTCGGAGGCGGCGTTAAACACCTGCTCGTCCTCGCAGCGATCGAGCAGAATGCTCTCGGCGCCAAACATCTCGGGGACCTCGGTGAGCACCGACGTGCCACCGCGGGCGACGAGCATATCGCTCACGCGACCGATCGTGGGGTTGGCGGTAATGCCCGAAAGACCGTCAGAGCCACCGCACTTAAGGCCAATGACCAGCTCGGAGGCCGGAATGGGCTCACGCTTGGCCTGCTTGGCCAGGTCGGCCAGCTCAGACAGAATCTTGTGGCCTTCGACCTGCTCGTCGGCAACATCTTGGCAGGTAAGGAAGCGAACGCGCTCGTGATCGTACTCGCCCAGCTCGTCGAGCACCTGCTGATGCGTGCAGTTCTCGCAGCCGAGCGACAGGAACAGCACGCCCGCAGCGTTTGCGTGACGCGAGAGCGCTACCAGCAGGCGACGGGTCTGGGCATGGTCGGCGCCGGTCTGCGAGCAGCCAAACGGATGCGGAAAGTAATAGACGCCCTCCAGCGAACCCTCGACCAGATCCTGAGCCTGCTCGCACATGGCACGTGCGACCTCGTTGACGCAGCCGACCGTGGGGATGATCCACAGCTCGTTGCGCACGGCGGCGCGGCCGTCGTCGCGCACATAGCCCATAAAGGTCTCCGGCTCGACCTTGGGCAGGGGAGCCAGATCCGGGGCGGG
>URWZ01000060.1 GCA_900551625.1 uncultured Collinsella sp. | reverse complement strand
TAGCGTAGCGTCTCGTGGGCTCGGAGATGTGTATAAGAGACAGGTATCGCTCGGCCGGCGTGGAAAACGTGCTAGCCCTGCGCGGCGACCTGCCCGCCGGCGCGACTGAGGACGACAAGCCCGCCTCGGACTACGCCTACGCCCGCGACCTCATCCCTGAGCTCGTCGACGCCGGCTTTTGCGTGGGCGCCGCAGCCTACCCCGAGGGCCACATTGCCTGTGAGGATCTCAACCTCTCGGTCGAACACCTCAAGCAAAAACAGGACGCTGGCGCGAGCTTCTTTGTGACGCAGCTCTTCTTTGATAACGAGTGCTTCTACCGTTTTCGCGATCTTGCCGACAAGGCCGGCATCACCGCGCCCATTACCGCGGGCATCATGCCGTTTATGGGCAAGTCGCAGATCAGCCGCATGGTCTTTATGTGCGGCGCGTCGCTGCCCTCCCCCGTCATCAAGATTCTCGCCAAGTACGAGAATGACCCCGAGAGCCTGCAGGCAGCTGGTGTAGATTATGCAGCCCGCCAGCTTTGCGACCTCAAGGAGCACGGCGCCGACGGCCTGCACCTGTACACTATGAACCGTCCTGCAATCGCCGCGACCATTATGGAGCGCCTGGGGTAATGGAAAAACCGCACATCGATACAGCTTTTGGTGAAGTGCCGGCCGATCTTGCGTCGCCGGCGCTCTACCGTATCGATGCCGCCCATCGCCCCCGCGTCGACCGTGCCGAGATGCTGCGCTACCTGGGCTACGGCGGTCAGCAGATTGAGCCCGAGCTGTCGCAGCGTATTGAGCTTGTCGTTGAGCGTCTGGAACTGGACATTGAGCCCCGTGGCGTGCGCCGCGTTTTTGCCGTCGATGCCACGGGCGTCGATGAGCAGGGAGAGCCCAGCATCCGTCTGGTCGGCACCAACGTTGAGCTGCGCGGTCGCGATATCTATCGCCATCTCAAAGACGCCCGCTTTGCCGCACTCATGGTATGCACCCTCGGCATGGACGCTGAGCGTCGCCTGCGCACCACGGGAGCCCAGCAACCCCTAGAGGGAGCCGTGCTCGACGCTGCATGCTCTGCCTATGTAGAAGCCGCCGTCGAGCAGATGGACCAGCAGGTCAAGGCTGTGGCCGCCGCACACGGACTCGCCGGTAACTGGCGCTTCAGCCCCGGCTACGGCGACTGCCCGCTTACGGCCCAGCACTCAATCGTGGCTGCGCTCAACGCCACGCGGCTCATCGGGCTTACCGTCACACCTACCAGCCTGCTCATGCCCACCAAGAGTGTGACCGCAGTGATCGGTCTGTTTGACGGCGAGGTCCACGACGCCCAGAGCCGCCCCACCTGCAATATCTGCCGCATGCGCGAGCACTGCCGCTTCCGCGCCGCCCACACCACCTGCTATTCCAGCCATTAGGAGCCCTCGATGTTTACTCCGCTTATCACCCATGATTCCGACGGTACCGCGCTGGCAGCGCCCGTCAATACTGCGCGTTGTAACGGCGCCACGTACAAGACGTGCACGATCGGCGACCTTCGCATTAAGGACGATCGCCTGCGTGCCGCCATCGAGGGCACCGGGCACCTGCTGTTTGACGGCGGCATGGGCACCATGCTGCAGGCCGCCGGCATGAAGGCAGGCGCCCTGCCCGAGCTGCTCAACTTTGAGGAACCCCAGGTTATCACCGATATCCAACGTCAATATGTCGAGGCCGGCTGCGACGTGATTACCGCCAACACCTTTGGCGCCAACGCCCACAAGCTCGACGGCGCCGCCACCGTGGCAGATGTCTTTGCCGCCGCCGTCGCCTGCGCCCGCGCGGCCGGCGCCCACTATGTCGCCGGCGATATCGGCCCCATCGGCGCACTGCTTCGCCCCTTGGGCACCCTGAGCTTCGACGAGGCCTATGACCTCTTTGCCGAGGAAGTGCGCGCCGGCGTCGACGCGGGCGTGGACCTCTTTATTATCGAGACCATGACCGACCTTGCCGAGATCAAGGCTGCCGTCCTCGCCTGCCGCGAGAACTCCGACCTGCCCGTCTTTGCCACCATGACCTTTGAGGAAGACGGTCGCACGTTCCTGGGTACGAGTCCCGAGGTGGCCGCCGTCACGCTCGACGCCATCGGCGCCGACGTTTTAGGCATCAACTGCAGCCAGGGACCGGCCGAGCTCCGAGGGCTCGCCGCACGCATGCTCACCGTTACTGACAAGCCCGTTATGGTGCAGGCCAATGCGGGACTGCCCCGCGTGGACGATGACGGCAATACCGTCTTTGACATCCAGGCACCCGAATACGCCGAGGCCGTCGCCGGCATGATTGAGGACGGCGTGAGCGTCGTGGGTGGCTGCTGTGGCACCACGCCCACGCACATGGCGGCACTTCGCACCCTCATCGACAACCACACGCCCAGCCCGCGCCGCCGCAAGCCCAGCATGTCGGTCACGAGCGCGCAGACGGTCGTAGACCTTCCCTGCAACGGCCACAAAATCGCTGTCATCGGCGAGCGCATCAATCCCACCGGCAAAAAGCGCCTGCAGCAGGCCCTGCGCGACGGCGACCTGGACTACGTCGTGAGCCAGGGCATCAGCCAGCAGGAACAGGGCGCCGACATCCTGGACGTCAACGTGGGCCTGCCCGAAATCGACGAGGTCAAGATCATCCAACAGGCAACCGAGCAGCTCCAGGGCTCCACCTTGCTGCCGTTGCAGATCGACTCCACCGATCCCGCAGCCGTCGAGGCCGCCGTTCGCCGCTACGCCGGCAAGCCCATCATCAACTCGGTCAATGGCAAGCAGCAGATCATGGATGAGATCTTTCCGCTGGTCGCCCACTACGGCACCAACGTCGTCGGCCTCACGCTCGACGAAGGCGGCATCCCCGATACCGCCGAGGCTCGCTTCGCCATCGCCGAGCGCATCGTAGCCGAGGCTGCGCGCTACGGCATCGGACCGGACCGCATCCTCATCGACTGTCTGGTCATGACCGCCTCGACCAATCAACGCCAGGCCGAACAGATCCTGCGTGCTATGTCCCTGTGCAAGGAGCGCCTGGGCGTCAAATGCGCGCTCGGCGTGTCGAACATCAGCTTTGGTCTGCCCGCCCGCCCGCTGCTGGGCTCGGTCTTTTTGGCTGCCGCCTTCGGCGCAGGCCTGGACGCCCCCATCATGAACCCGGGCTCCAAGCGCTTTATGGATACCGTCTACAGTTATCGCGTCCTGAGCGTTGAGGACGAGGGCTCGACCGGATACATCGAACGCTACGCCGGCTGGACCGATCCGTACAAGATCGCCGCGAACCCGGCGGCGGCTCAGGCAGTATCGACCGACACCGCGCCCGCTGCTGGCACCGCCGGCACTGACAGCAACGACGACCCGATTCGTCGCATGGTCGTCTCGGGCCGCAAAGGCGAGATCGCGGCCGAGACCGAGCGTCTGCTGGCAGATCACGACGCCATGGACCTCATCAACAATCACTTTATCCCCGCCCTTGACGAGGTTGGCGTCCTCTTTGACCAGGGAAAGTTCTTCTTGCCGCAGCTCATGGCCTCGGCCGAGGCCGCGCGCGTGGGCTTTGACACCATTAAGCGGCTGATGCCCGCCGGCGAGATTGCCGACAAGGGCAAGATCTGCGTGGCCACCGTCAAGGGCGACATCCACGACATTGGCAAGAATATCGTCAAGATGCTGCTCGATAACTACGGCTATACCGTCTTTGACCTAGGCCGCGACGTCGACCCGCAAGAGGTGCTCAAGACCGTGAGGGAGCGTGACATCAAGCTCGTCGGCCTCTCGGCGCTTATGACCACCACGGTCGTCGCCATGGAGGAGACCATCAAGCTGCTCCATGCCGAGGTTCCGGGCGTCAAGATCATCGTAGGCGGCGCCGTGCTCACCCCCGAATACGCCAAGCAGATCGGCGCGGACTACTACGCCAAGGATGCCGCCGAAAGCGCGCGCATCGCCGAAGAGGTCTTTGGGCAGTAACACAACGGAAACAACCGAGCACCAAAACGTGCCGCATGTGCCACTTGGCACGTGCGGCACGTTAGAATAGACAAGACTATGCTCGTTTTGGCAGATAGGAGTGCAAGGATGGCGATCACGCCCGCAGAAATCGCGGAAACCCGCGGCATGGTTGAGGAGCAGAACCTCGACATCAGGACCATCACCATGGGTGTTTCGCTCATGGGTTGCGGTGACGAGAACCTCGACCGCATGTGCACGAAGATCTACGACCACGTGACGCACACGGCTGAGCACCTGGTCGAGACCGCCGAGAACCTCGAGCGCGAGTACGGTATCCCCATCGTCAACAAGCGCGTTTCCGTCACCCCGGTGGCGCAGATCGCCGCGTGCTGCAAGGATGAGGACCTCACCCCCATCGCGCATGCCCTCGACCGCGCGGCCGAGACGCTCGGCATCGATTACCTGGGCGGCTTCTCCGCACTCGTCCAGAAGGGCATCGGCGACGCCGACCGCCGCGTTATCCAGTCCATCCCGCAGGCGCTCGCCGCCACGAGCCGCGTCTGCTCCAGCGTCAACGTCGCCAGTCTGCGTGCCGGCATCAACATGGACGCCGTGCTCATGGCGGCTCAGACCATCATCGATGCCGCTAAACTCACGGCCGACCAGGATTCCGTCGGCGCTTCCAAGTTTGTCTGCTTTGCCAACATGGTCGAGGACTCCCCGTTTATGGCGGGCGCCGTCCACGGCGGTGGCGAGGCCGACGCCGTCATCAACGTAGGCGTCTCGGGCCCCGGCGTTATGGCCGCAGCCCTGGAGACGCTGCCCGATTCCGCATCGATGATGGAAGTCGCCGAGAAGATTAAGCAGACCGCCTTTAAGATCACCCGTGCCGGCGAGCTCATGAGCCGCGAGGCCGCCCGTCGCCTGGATGTCGAGAAGGGCATTGTCGACCTGTCGCTGGCTCCCACGCCCGCCATCGGCGACTCCGTCGCGCGTATCCTCGAGATCATCGGTGTTGGCACCTGCGGTGGCCCGGGCACGACCTGCGCACTCGCCATGCTCAACGATGCCGTCAAGAAGGGCGGCGTCATGGCCAGCTCCAGCGTGGGCGGTCTCTCCGGCGCCTTTATCCCCGTGTCCGAGGATGCCGGCATGATCGCCGCCGTCGAGGCCGGTGCGCTTTCGCTCGAGAAGCTCGAGGCCATGACCTGCGTGTGCTCCGTTGGCCTGGACATGATCGCCATCCCCGGCGACACCCCGGTCGAGACCATCGCCGGCATTATCGCCGACGAGATGGCCATCGGCGTCATCAACAATAAGACCACGGCCGTGCGCGTGATTCCTGCCATCGGCAAGGGCGTGGGCGACTGCGTTGAGTACGGCGGCCTGTTTGGCCGTGCACCCATCATGCCGGTGAACCCCAACGCCGGCACCGTGCTCGCCCACCGTGGTGGACGCTTCCCGGCACCGCTGAACTCGCTCAAGAACTAGCTGAGGGGTACTGGCGAGGAGCCCCGGGGAGGGCAAATATATAAGGTCGCCTGCTCGGACAGTCCTGACTCGCACGGAGAGCACATTAAGTGCTCTCCGGCTCGTGCGGAACTCGCGATCGACCTTATATATTTGCCCTCCCCGGGGCTCCCGCACAACGGGACCTCAGTTGGGTTCTATCCCGGTTGCAGTTGCTTCGCTCCTGCACCACTTGGCTGGTGCGGCGGTTTGGCATTGGAACGGTTCTTTTTCTGATATATGCTGGTTGCGGCTCTTCTTTTGGGAGGAGTCGCTTTTTTGTTGTGAGGGGGATGGGCCCGTGGCTGATGATTTGATTCGTTCTGAGCTGCTTTCTGCTGATTGGGATGGCGAATGGATGCGTCTGCAAGCTGATCGGCGACGGGCTGATGATTCGTTTGAGTGGGATAAGCGTGCTCGGCATTTTCGGCCATTGGAGACTGCCCCGTATGCTCGGGATTTTATAAAGCTGTTGGCGTTAAAGCCTGGTGAATCGGTGCTGGATATGGGGTGCGGGGCTGGATCGATTGCTATTCCGCTTGCTCAGGCTGGGCATCCCGTGATTGCTGCCGACTTCTCTCCTGCCATGTTGGGCACCCTTGATGCTGGCATTGAGTACTATAGGCTCGAGGATCGCATTACGCCGCTTAAGCTTGCTTGGGATGATGATTGGGATTTGGTTGGACCCGTCGCGAAAGCGGTGGATGTTGCCTTTGCCAGTCGGTCGGTTACGACGACCAATCTAAAAGGCGCGCTTGCCAAGCTTGATCGTACGGCTCGTCGGCGTTGTGCTGTCCCGATGGTCGCCCACTCGAGCCCGCGTTATGACCTGCACCTGATGAACGCCATCGGCGCCTCGGTTACCTGTAGCAATGGTTTTGTGTACGCCTTTAACATCCTTATTCAGATGGGTGCACTGCCGCAGGTTACGTATTTTGAATCGCCCCGCCGCGACACCTTCGATAGTCTCGAGGCGGGCGTGGCAGACTTTTCTCGCATGCTCGAGCATGGCAACGAGGATAAGATTGACCGCCTGCACGACTATATCGCCCAGCACATGATCGAGAACCCCCATGCCGGCGAGCCGGGATCCAAGGGCGTTCCGCAGGGACGCTACATGCTCGACCACATCCGCAAAGTCCGATGGGCGTTTATCGCTTGGGAGCCGGTCTCCGTACCCCGCCCGTAGCCCATCTAAAGCTTGCATCGTCTTCCCGATCGGCATCCGCATTCTTTGCGAACTGGGCAAACGCGCTCCACACCGCGCCGTTCCTGCGCTATCGTGGGACAGCTCACGTAGATTAAGGCCCCATTGTGGGGCGCCCCATACATAGAAAGCGAGAACCCATGGCACTGACAGGAGCCCAGGTCAAGCAGCTTCGCAGCATGGCCCATCACCTCAACCCCGCCATCATCATCGGTAAGTCCGATGTCAACGAGGGCACCGTCGAGCAGACGGTTGCCTACCTGGAGAAGCACGAGCTCGTTAAGTGCTCCGTGCTGGACGGCTCCAGCCTTTCCGCCCGCGAGGCCGCCGAGGAGCTCGCCGAGCGCTGCCACGCCGACGTCGTTCAGGTTATCGGCCGCAAGTTCTCGCTGTATCGCGAGTCCTCGCGCAAGGATATCGAGAAGATCAAGCTCGTCTAAATACCGGCTGGTCATACCGAGCAAGTCTGCGGGCGTCCGATCGATTCGGACGCCCGTTTTTTATCGCTCGACAAGCACGCGCTTGAGCCTGCCTTCGACCAGGCGCTCATACAAACGCCTTGTCTCGGGCTCGGGCACGCCTTGAACCTGCTCTCGCAGGTGGTGCATGTGGCCGCTGTACAGCTCAACGACATCGCGACGTCGTCCCGCCGCGCCGTAAACGCGCATAGCGCAGCGAACCATGTCCTCGCGCGCCGTCTCTTGGCGAAGCCCCGATTCCACGAGCCAAATTGCCGATTGCAGGTCATTTTCCTCGAGAGCGGCATTCGCTCCCCTAATCATGCAGTCGATGTACTTGGATTGCATAATGTGGCGCATGCGCGTAAAGAACGTGGGGTTGCAACCGGTGGGAACATACAGCGGCCCCGCGTAGAGCTGCTCAACCTTAAGACAAAGCTCAACCAGGTGAGGGCCTCTCGCGCCCATACGGTTTCCCAGGATCTCGCGGCTCAGCTGCTCAAAGAGCCTTACATCGGTCTTAACGTAGTCGCCGTTGAGCCCTATGCACTCGTTTTGGATGAGCACGCACGACTTGCCATCCGGCGTTGGACCCAAAGCCGAGCGCAAGCGCGATACCGTCGAATACAGATTGTTGCGCGCCGCGCTAAACTCGGCATGGGGCCACAACTCCATGGCGATTGTCTCGCGGTCGACCATGGCATCCATGCCCAACGCGAGCCGCTCGGCAAGTGTTGCCGCCTTTTTGCGACGCCACATCTTATCCGTGATGGGAAAGCCGTCGCGCTCGGCGCGAAATGTGCCAAACATGCGCATCTCAATATGGCCGATCGTATCGACAGCCTCAACCTCGCCCGCCTGGAACAGGTGCTCGCTTTCGCCCTCAAAATCATCGCGTAGTGAATACCGCGACAGCTCACGCACCGGAAGCTTCTTGCGAATCCTGACGGCAGGCTCGCCCAGACAGTGCATCGCAAGACGCGCAAATAGCCGATACGATGGGTCTAAAATCCCCGAGCGATTCATAGACATCCAGGCGGCAAGATCGCTATCGCGGCCCGCAGCGGCCAGGTGCAGCGCCACGATCCAGGCTTCTGAGCCACCGACCTGCGTCTTGCTAATGTCGAGCAGCTCCGCCTCTTCGCGAACCGATACCAGCGACGTATTGCGCAGGTACTGTCTCTTATACACATCTGACG
>URWZ01000059.1 GCA_900551625.1 uncultured Collinsella sp. | reverse complement strand
CTCATGGCCCAAGTCGACCTGGGTGCCGGCGCCATCGGCGGCAAGGACTCCATGAGCGGTTCGTTTGAGGACGAGACCGGCGAGCTCAACGTTCCGCCGACCCTGATCAGCTTCGCCGTCGCCGTGGGCAAGGCCGCCCGCGCCGTCTCGCCCGAGTTCAAGGGCCTCACGCACCGCGTCGTCCGCATCGCCCCCGCCACCTATGGCGAGGACTACCGTCCCGACGCCCAGCAGTTGCTCGCCGCGTTTGACGCCGTCGAGGCGCTCACTGCTACCGGCAACGCCCTGGCCATATCCACGCCCGGCTACGGCTGCGGCGCCGAGAGCCTCTTTAAGATGTGCGTCGGTAACCAGATCGGTATCGAGCTTGCCGAGGATGTAGACGTGGAGAGCCTCTTCACCCCGCTCTACGGCAGTTTTATCGTCGAGCTCGCCGAGGACGCCGAGCTGCCCGAGGTCGCCGACGGCGTTGTCGTCGAGCCCCTGGGCACCACCGTCGAGGGCTATGTCATCGACACCGGCTCCGAGGTCATCGAGCTCGCCGAGCTCCAGGAGGCCTGGGAGAGCGGCATCGAGGGCGTCTTCGCCTACCGCAGCGCCGGCGAGACCCCCGAGGTCGAGACCATCGACTTCCGCGCCAAGGATATCCACGTGTACGGCGGCGCCAAGATCGCCCGCCCGCGCGTGATCATCCCCGTGTTCCCCGGCAACAACTGCGAGTACGACAGCGCCCGCGCCTTCCGTGCCGCCGGTGCCGAGGCCGACACCTTCGTGATCAACAACCTCACGCCCGAGGCCGTCGCCGAGAGCACCCACGAGCTTGCCCGCCGCATCCGTGCAAGCCAGATCGTTATGATCCCCGGCGGCTTCTCGGGCGGCGACGAGCCCGACGGCTCTGCCAAGTTCATCACGGCGTTCTTCCGCGCTCCCGAGGTCACCGAGGCAGTCCGCGACCTGCTCAAGGCCCGCGATGGCCTGATGCTGGGCATCTGCAACGGCTTCCAGGCCCTGATCAAGCTCGGCCTGGTGCCCTACGGCGACATCGTCGACGCCACGCCCGATGCGCCCACGTTGACGTTCAACACCATCGGTCGCCACCAGAGCCGTCTGGTGCGCACCCGCATCTCGTCCAACTTGTCCCCGTGGCTGTCGCAGTGCAGCCTGGACGACCCCTATACCGTCGCCATCAGCCACGGCGAGGGCCGCTTTGTCGCCAATGACGAAGTGCTCGCCCAGCTGATCGCCAACGGCCAGGTCGCCACGCAGTACGTGGGCGAGAACGGCAAGCCCAGCATGGACCTTTCCGTCAACCCCAACGGCTCCGCACTCGCCATCGAGGGCATCACGAGCCCCGACGGCCGTGTCCTGGGCAAGATGGGCCATGCCGAGCGTCGCGGCGACAACCTGTACTGCAACGTGCCCGAGCATGTCCCCGGCGACAAATTCATGCCGATCTTTGAGAGCGGCGTAGCCTACTTCGCTTAATACGTTCCCATCGGGTACAATCCCCTCGGGTAACAACACCCGCCACCGGCACGCCCGGTGGCGGGTTCTTTTTTGCTTCGCGCGTATAGGAGAAGAACATCATGGAAAGCCGCAAGCCGTATCTCGCCACCCTGCCCGGACTCATCCTGGGCTGCCTCGTTTGCTGCGCGCTCTGGGGGTCGGCTTTCCCCTGCATCAAAATCGGCTACGGCCTCTTTGGCATCCCGGCGCACGACAGCGCCTCGCAGCTGCTCTTCGCCGGTCTGCGCTTCACCCTTGCCGGCATGCTGGTCATTGTTGGCATGAGCGTGGCCCAGCGCCGTCCGCTCGTTCCGCAAGCGCGTGATATCAAGCCCATATGTATCCTGTCGCTCTTCCAGACTATCGGGCAGTACTTCTTTTTCTACCTGGGACTCTCGCGCGCCAGTGCCATGTCGAGTTCCATCATCGAGGCCAGCGCCAACTTCCTAGCCATCCTCTTTGCCGCTCTGGCGTTTCGCACCGAGAAGCTCAATACGGCCAAGGTGCTTGGCTGTGCGCTGGGCTTTGCCGGCGTCGCGCTCGTCAACCTTTCGGGCGCGGACGGCACCTTTGGCTTTACGCTCGACGGCGAGGGTTTTATCCTGGCCTCCACCGTCGCGGGTGCCCTTTCGACCTGCCTGATCGGCATCTTCTCGCGCGAGCACGACGGCGTCTTGCTTGCCGGGTGGCAGTTCTTGGTCGGCGGCCTGGCCCTCACCGCCATCGGCTTTTTGATGGGTGGCGCGCTCTCCCCCACGGCGATTGCCCCCGCCATCACGCTCATCATCTACATGGCGCTTATCTCCGCGGTCGCCTACTCGCTGTGGTCGCGCCTGCTTGCCGTCAACCCCGTCAGCCGCGTCTCGGTCTTTGGGTTTATGAACCCCGTCTTTGGTGTGCTGCTGAGCGCGCTACTGCTCGGCGAGGGTGCTGGCACGAGCCCCGTTACCGTCATCGTTGCCCTGCTATTGGTCTGCGGCGGCATCATCATCGTCAACAAACCCAAAAAAGCCTAGCGAGCTACCCTTATTTAGCAGAGAGGATTCACATACTTTAGCTTAATGGAGTACATCAGTGAGCTGAGGGCCGCCACGCACGCAAGCGTGCACCCCTTTTCCTAGCGTATCTGGACGCCGGCTTTCTTTTTCTCGGCCTTGACGCGGTAGAGCTCCGCATCGGCAGCGCGAAGTAAGTCTTGCCAGGTATCAACACTATCGCCGACCCGCGCGTAACCGATGGACATCCGCAATGCATACGGCACCTCGGCACGAGCGAGCTCGTCGTTAATCGCCGAACACAGGTCTATGATGTCCTGTTCCGCCGCAGCCTTCTGGAGCACCACGAACTCATCGCCGCCATAACGTGCGATAAAACCACCAGACGCCGAGCAGACCTCTTTGAGCGTAGCAGATATGACCTGGAGAGCATGGTCGCCCTCCACATGTCCATAGCGATCGTTAATCTGCTTAAAGCCGTCAGCGTCCATCATAAGCAGATATACATCTTCGGCCTGATCCACATTTGAAAAGAGCGACAGCATATAGGTCTCAAAACGGTTGCGATTGTTAAGGCCAGTCAACGGGTCGGTCGAGATCAGCTGCTCCTGACAGATGATATAGAGCAGCAACATGCTAATCATTATGCCGACACAAAGGCCAGGCACCGAGTATACGATCTGAAAGGTACCGCCCACCAGGGCCGGAATGGCGAAAAATGCCAAGGTTCGATAGATAGCCTTCGTCTGCAGGCTCTCGACCCTGCGAGATTGCACAAACGCATGCAGGGACGTATGTATAACGTAACAGTAGCTGACAATGGGCTGGATCATATAGGCAAAGCCGCGACGATACACGCCCTGCGAATCGATATAGAACAAGGCGTGCGTCCAGTAACTGGTAAAAGCCAGCACGACCACCAGAGCCGTAGGCAACGTTACAAGCACCACCCTATAGCGCGAGGTCACAAGGCGAGAGCCCTGCATCGTCTCGGAATAGAAAAACCAAATGAGGCACGCGATGGCGAACAGCGAAAACGAAACCGCGTTGGAAATCCAGTTGGCCGTGATGCCTACAGGAGTGCTCACGCCGTCCGAGAGCGTCCAGATCATATCGAAGAAAATGTAGGCAGCAGACGTGTAGCCCAGCATGCTAAACAAAAGCTGCTGGGTGCTCGAGAACAGGGAGCGACGGCTTCGTACGGCAAGTCCGATAAGAATAATCATGCACAGCAGGAATATCTCGATCTTGAGTGCCTTTACCACTAGACGCCCTCCCTTCAATATCCAAGTGGCCAGAATCGCCCAATTCGAATCTGGGCAACAAACACCCCCTACTCCGCAGGAGTAAGGGGAATAATAGCAGAGCGACCGAACGTCACTGCAAGACAGCTCTCGTTCGGGCGCTCAAACGGCGCGAATTGCACGCCGGAATCAATTATCGGTAACGGCCGTTACTCGCCGTCGATGTCGGTCGCGACGGCCTCCTCGATGGCCTCGACACCGGCAGGCGACAGGTCTTCCTTGCTCTGGCAGAACTTCTTATCGACCCAGCCGGTCAGAATCGGGGCCATGATTGCCGTGATGATGACGGCAGTGGCGATCTGCGCATACGCGGTGGGCGCAAGCTCGGCATAGCGCGGAGCGACCTCGGCGAGGGCGACCGGCGTGGTCATGGCCGTGCCGGCAATGGTGGAACATGCCACAGCCGCCTTACCATTGCCGCCACACAGGCGCTCGAAGGCAAAGGTATTGGGACCGACGATAAAGAGCGTGATGAGGCCCAGCAGGATGCCCGAAATGCCACCGGCGATGAAGCTCGAAAGGCTCATGGACGCACCGAGCTGAAAACCAATTACAGCGATCGCGGGATTGGCGCCGGGAACCAGCAGGTTCTTGATAAACGGGAACAAGTTGCCCAGGACCATGCCGATAACAAGCGGCAGGATGGATCCGATGATGGTGCCGACGGGGATGTTGGCGAGACCCGAAACACCAAGGATGATCATCGTGACGGCGGGGCCGGCCGTAAAGAACAGGATACCGACAGCGCCCTGCTCAGACTCATCACCGAACTCGCCCATGATGCCCGTATAGAGCGCCATGTTGCAAAACGTAATGCCGCCGATGATGGAAACCGAGCTCAGGCCTAAAAAGTTATCGTTAAAGAAGTACGCGACGCCCAGACCCAGCGCGGCTGCCACTACAAGCTTAGGAATCAGCACGACGATGCCGGTCTTGATGGCGCCCGGCGTGGACTTAAAGCTGATGCCGGCGCCCACGAACAGCAAGATCGCGGCAACGATGGTGTTGGAGCCGCCGCGGCAGGCAGCCGTAAAGAAGCCGCCGACCTCAAAGACCTGCGGGCAGAAGGTATTGAGCAAAAGGCCGACGATCATCGGATAGATCATGATGTCGCCCGGGATGCGCGGTACCTTGAATTTCTTTTGCTCGCTGGCGGTCGCTTCCTGTGCCATGAAACCCCCATTTCCGCTGACGCAGAACAAAAGCCCACGTCACGCTTTGCTACAGTAAAGTTTGACCATGGTACCAGAAGAAGCAGACCGCCTCGGTGAGAAATTCGATTCGTTAGGCCGGGACGATAACGCGTCCTGCTCCTATACGAGGCTCAAAACGATATAGAACACGATGCCCGAAACGCAGCACCACAACATCGACTTTGTCTTGATTGCCACCGCCACGACGCCGGTGGCCGCAATCCAGGGAACCAAGGCAGGCCAGAGTCCCGCGTCGAACGCGCCGGGGTTCACCAAGTCGTTGGCGACCAGCGCGGCAAAGGCAGCGGGCGGGATATAGCCCAGGGCCTCGGTAATGCGGGGCGACAGGGTCCGCCCGCGCAAGGCGAACGCCGGCGCGATGCGAAAGAACGCGATAGCAGCCCACGACGACAGCCACAGAACCAAGAACTCGTTAGCGGGCATCGCGGGCACCTCTTCCGTCAAATACAGCATCGCACGCCAGCGCAATGGCAATGCCGACCACGACGCTTGCCGGCACGGCAATATTCGCGAGGCCCAAGAACTTGCATACGGCGACGGACACCGCGCCCGAAACCGCCGCGACAACGTTACCGCGCGACAGCCGCTGCGAAAAGAGCAGGCAGATAAAGAGCGAGGTGCAGACAAAGGCTGCAATGGCGGTGGGAACATCGACAACGGCGCCGACGATGGCGCCCATCGTACACGAAACGCCCCATGTTGCGATGAGGATTACGTTGAGCACAAAGGACTCGCGCGGGCCCCAATCCTCCCCTTCAACCAACTTGGCAAGCGAGATGCCATATGCCTCCTCGGTAAGTGTCGCGGCAACAGCCAGCGTCTGACGCTTCGAGGCACCCCTCAGATGCGGTGCGATCGATGCCGAGTAAAGCGCAAAGCGCGAGGAGATTGCGGCGACGCTCGCGACGATCGATGCTGCAGGCACACCCGCCAGCCACAGGTTGCAGATCATAAACTGGCCGCTGCCCGTCACAAACGTACTGCTTAGAGCAAAGACCATCCAGGGCTCCATTCCCGTCTGCCCCATGATCATTCCGCACGGCGCGCCTATTGCAACATAGGTAAGCATCACTGGCCAGACGGTTCTAACGATTTTGAGCACCATACGTTTCTCATCCTGACAAGGTCTCCGAGCCGCATGTAGCGACACGGCAGAATCATCATCCGGCAGCAACCGAGTTCACCTACAATTGCCACCGGATCGAAAGACACAACTTTTTAGGAAGTCATTATGACAGCTATCGATCGAGACCGGGCGCGCGCGGCCTTCAAAAGCTACACCGATGCCTACGACGCCACCAACCCACGCATCGCGCTCAAAATCGAGCATACGTACCACGTGGCCGAGGCATGCGATGCCGTAGCGCGCGAGCAGGGCTGGTCGTCAGAAGATATTGACCTGGCATGGCTTTGCGGCCTGCTACACGATATGGGCCGCTTTGAGCAGCTGCGACGCTGGGACACCTTTAAGGACGCCGAGAGCATGAGCCATGCGGCGCTGGGCATCGAGGTCCTCTTTGGCGAGAATCCCGCCGATGCACCCGCCGTAACGAGCATCCGCGACTTTATCGATGACCCGGCAGAAGATGAGCTCATCCGAGCGAGCATTGCCTATCACAGCGATTTCCGTCTACCCGCGCAGCTCGACGAGCGCACGCGGAGCTTCTGCGATATCGTGCGCGATGGCGACAAGATCGACATTATGCGCACCATCGCCGACAGCACTGTCGACACTATCCTCAAGGTGGACGAGAAGACGTTTCTCGGCAGCCGTTTCTCGTCGCCGACACTTGCCGCTTTTGACGAGCACCGCTGCGTCGCACGCGATGAGCGCGATGAGCCCGCCGACTTCTTGGTGGGGCTTATCTGCTTTATGTTTGAGCTCGTCTATCCAGCAAGCCGCGCGCTGGCGCGCGAACAGGGCGATATCCACCGCCTGCTCGACGCGCCCTTTGGCATTACGCGGCCCTTTACCGACCCCGCCACGCAGGCAACTTGGAGCCGCCTAAAGGACGAGATGCGCGACTGGCTGGCGCGCGCCTAGCGCTCAAGCTGGGCCAGCAGCTCCTCGACGACCTCGACGGCGTCCCCAACAACCTTGTACTGGGCAGCACCGAAAATGGGGGCATCCGGGTCCTCATTGATGGCGATAATGCACTCCGCCCCACCGATGCCGGCAAGATGCTGGATGGCGCCCGAAACACCGATACTCACGAGAAGCCTGGGCGAAACCGATACGCCCGTCTGGCCAATCTGGTGGCGATACTCCAGCCAACCCGCCTCCACGACGGGACGCGTGCAACCAAGCTCGGCACCCAGAGCCTCGGCGAGCCTTCGCATCAACGGCAGGTTTTTCTTGGAACCAATGCCGCGACCCACCACGACCAGGCGCTCGGCATTGGCGATCGAGGGCTGCTGTCCCCACTCCTCGGCGGGAATCGAGATTTCGACGCGGGCCTTAACGTCTTCTGCAAGCGCCACCTGGGTGATCGTGCCGGAGCGGCCGTAGTCGAAGTCGGGCGCCTTAAAGATGCCGGGACGCACCGTTGCCATCTGGGGACGATGATTGGGGCAGACGATGGTGGCCATCAGGTTGCCGCCAAACGCCGGGCGCGTCTGCTGCAACAGACCCGTCTCCGTATCCATCGAAAGCACGGTGCAATCAGCCGTAAGGCCCGTCTGCAAGCGGACGGCAACGCCGGGCGCCAGCTCGCGACCAAAGGCGGTCGCGCCGTAGAGGATGGCCTCGGGCTTGCGCTCGGCTACCAGATCGCAGATCAGACGAGCATAGACTTCCGCGTCGTTTTGACGCAGACGCTCGTCGCGACAGGCCAGCACTTCGTCGGCGCCGGCGCAAACCAAATGCTCAAGCTCCTCGAGTGAACTCTCGGGGCTCACGCCGACTAGTGCCACCAAACGGCAGCCGCGGGCATCGGCAAGCTCGCGGCCCTTGCCCATGAGCTCATAGGCCACAGGGGCTACAGTGTCATGCTCGTCAGTCTGAACGAATACCCAAATATCTCGATACGCGTCGAGGTCCACCGTGCCGACGGCTTCATCGCGCTCGATCGAGATGGCGTTAACGGGACAGGCGTCGACGCAGCCGCCGCACAGGATGCAGCCGTCGGTTACGCGGGCGCAGCGGTTTGGCCGCTCACCCTCCACCACAATACCGCCCGAGGCGCAGGCACGAACGCAGCGACCGCAGCCGATGCAGGCTTCGCTATCGATAATCAGTCCGCTCATCTATGCCATCCCCTCGATAATCTTGGCAAGCTTTGCCGCCTGCTCGGACGCCGTCCCCTCAACGGCCTCGCACGTTTGGTCACGGTCGGGCACAAACG
>URWZ01000058.1 GCA_900551625.1 uncultured Collinsella sp. | reverse complement strand
TCGCCCCGGCCGAGCTCGAGGCCTTTACGGCCAAGTTCGCCGAGCTTGCGGCGAAGGCGGACGTTGTGACGCTTTCGGGCTCGCTGCCGCGCGGCGTCGATGCCGGCTACTATGCCGAGCTCGTCAAGATCGCCGAGAAGGCGGGCGCCAAGGTGCTGCTCGACACCTCGGGTGCATCGCTGGAGGCCGCGCTGGAGTCCGACGCTAAGCCCGAGCTCGTAAAGCCCAACCTGACTGAGATAAACGGTCTGCTGGGTACGTCCTTTACGACCGATGATGTCGATGCCCTGCGCGAGGCGCTTGCCGCCGATGACCGCTTTGCCGGTATTCCCTGGGTTGTCGTTTCGATGGGCGCTGCCGGTTCGGTGGGCTTCCATGAGGGCCGTGCGTTCCGCGCCAAGACGCCCGCGATTGCGGCTGTGAACGCGACGGGTTCCGGCGACTCGACCATCGCCGGCTTTGCGCATGCCATTGCTGCCGGCGCCGACGACGTCACGGTGCTCAAGACCGCCAATACCTGCGGCAAGCTTAACGCCATGGATCCCAAGACCGGCCACCTGGTCATGGACCGCTGGGACGAGATCTACAACAGTGTTGAAGTAACGGAGCTTTAGAGTTACGCGGTTTTACCAAACCGCGTAACCAGCCGACGCTGCAAGCCCGCCAGAGCGGCAATCTGCCTTTCAGCTTCGGCGGCATGACCAGAAGGTCAATGCCGCCTCGCTTCAAGGCACCTTGCTCGCTTTGGTGGGCTTTCGCTGTCGTGGCCAAAACATCGGCGTGGTCATTGGGGACGTTCTTAAATGACTGCGGCAGATAGGGACGTTCCTTTTCTGCTGGCAGTTTGGGACACTCCTTACGGGGCACCCCCCCCCTCCACAGCGCCTATGCCAGCTTGTCGATTTGCCCAATCTCCCAGAGCGGAATGTTGACGAGCGTGTCCTCGTCTCTATATGCCGCTAACGATGTTCTCACGCAGCGCTCGAGCTTGAACTTCTCGCAGGCAATCCTCAGGCTCTTTGCTTTGAGATTCTCTGCCGCCTTGACCTCGAGCGGAAGCACGGTCCCCGCATGGTCGATGGCAAAGTCAGTCTCTGCATTGCCGGAGGAGGATGACCAATACGCGGGAGTATTGCCTTGGAGCAAAAGCTCCTGTGCGACGTATTGCTCGGTCAGCGAGCCTTTGAACTCCGTAAAAACAGCGGGCCCGTTCAGAACAATGGCTGGCGTGAGGCCGGAGAGTGCTCCGAGGATGCCGGTGTCGATGCAGAACAGCTTGAAGCCCGAGAGATCCTCGTAGCTTGTGAGCGGTGCTCTTAGGGCGGAAACACGTGGTACCTTATGAACGATTCCATAGTCCATGAGCCACTGGAGGCTTTCCTCAAAATCGCGAGCGCGCGCCCCGGGACGAAGCGCGCCGTAGACGAACTTCTTGTTTTCCTTTGCGAGCTGGCCGGGAAGGGATTTCCAAACCAGCCTCATGCGCTCGACGATGCGGGCTGGCGCATGCTTGCCAAAATCGGATTCATAAGCTTCGATGATTTGCTGCTGAAGCCTGCGGGCCTCGATGAAATCGTGGGAGGCGGCGAAAGCGGAGACAACTTCTGGCATGCCACCGACAACGAGGTATTCCTTGAGCAGGCGCTCGAGCTTTTCGGAAACATTCGCCAGCAGGTCCATGTCTGCGGCAAGGATGGCATCTGCGAGCGGATCGCCATCGACGGCACGAACGAACTCGACAAACCCCATGGGGCGCATGGTAAGCTGGTCGATCTTGCCGACGGGGAACGACTCGTTTTCGCGTCGGAGCGCGAGCCCCATATAGGAGCTGGCTGCCATGATATGGTATTCCGGCGCCAGCTCGTTGAAGTATTTGAGCGAGGTGATGCCACGCGGTGCCTCTTGGATTTCGTCGAAGATGATGAGCGTGTCTGTCGGCGTTATGGTCTGGCCGCGCAGGAGCTCTATCTGGGAGATGATGCGTTTGGGGTCAAGGCTTCCGTCGAACAGCGAACGTGCGCCCGGTTCGAGCATAAAGTCAAAGCGGATGACGTTTTGATACTGCTGGCCTGCGAATTCGTTAAGAAGCCAGGTTTTTCCCGTCTGGCGGGCCCCCTTAAGCAGGAGGGGCTTGCGGTTTGCCCTAGATTTCCAAGCGATGAGTTCGTCCATTAGCTGTCGCTGCATACTGCCTCCTAACGATCATGGTTAGTATAAGACCGTTTCGGTCTTTCCATCGAAAAATGTGGGAGTAAACCACGTTTTTCCATCGAATAATGTGGGAGGCAACCACGTTTTTCCATCGAATAGTGTGGGGGTTTAGGTCGGCACCTGGGGGCGTTCCTTCTCTGCCGGCAGTTTGGAACACTCCTTGTTTTGGTGCAAATTAGCTACCCTTGCATCAGAAAACGGCGCCCGTCGGCGATGTTGCCGGCGGGCGCCGTTGTCGTGTAGGTGGCTATGTCGTGCGGGCTGCTGTTGAACGTTCGAGCTCGCGTGCTACAGCGAGTCGATAAAGCGCTGCTGGGCGGCGCGTCCTGCCTCGTCCCATTTAAAGACGCCGGCGTTGTCGAGCACGTGGCCAAACACCACGCCGACCTCCTCGTGCAGGATGTCGATGGCGTTATCCGCCGTAAGTTCATCGGCGCGGCGTGCAAAGACATCCTCGGCCCATGCGGCGTGGCTGCGGCAAAGGTCGTCGCCCTCGAGTGCGGCGCCAAGGTCGTAGCTTGCGTCGACCTTGGCGGCCAGCAGGTGCTCGCGGACGGCGCCGAGCTCGGGAACCAGGCGTGGCGGCAAAATGGCCAGGCCCATGACCTCGATCAGGCCGATGTTCTCCTTCTTAATGTGGTGATACTCGGCATGCGGGTGGAACACGCCCAGCGGATGCTCGTCGGTCGTGATGTTGCAGCGAAGCGCCAGGTAGGCCTCGTAAATCTCGCCGCCGGCGTTGCCGCGGGAGTCGACGCGGCGGATGACGGGCGTCACAGTGTTGTGCGCCACGCCGTCGGCTGTGTGCGCGATGACGCCAACCGACTCATCGGTCCACTCGCGCCAGGCGAGGATAATCTTCTCGGCGGCGTCGAGCAGCTGAGCGCGGTCGTGCGAGCGCAGTCGCAGCACCGAAAGCGGCCACTGCAACACGGTACCGCTGACCTGGTCAAAGCCGGACACGCTAAACTGCGAGACCTCAGCGGCGTGCATCATGGGGAACTCGTGCGCGCCGCCCTGGAAGTGGTCGTGCGACAAGATCGAGCCGCCCACGATGGGCAGGTCGGCGTTGGAGCCGATGAAGTAGTGCGGGAACAGGTCCACAAAATCGAGCAGGCAGGTCAGACCCTTGCGGTCGACGTGCATCGGGCGATGCTCGGAGCTCATGGCAATGCAGTGCTCGTTAAAGTACGCGTACGGGCTGTACTGGAAACCCCAGCGCTCGCCGTCGAGCTGGATGGGGATAACACGCAGATTCTGGCGGGCGGGGTGAGCGCCGCCGTCGGCTGCGGCGGAGCGTCCGGGATACCCCTCGTTCTCGATGCACAGCTGACAGGCGGGATACTTCTCGCTCGTGTTTTTGGCGGCACCGGCCGCGGCAATATCGCGCGGGTCCTTCTCAGGCTTGGACAGGTTGATGGTGATCTCCAGGTCGCCCCAGTTGGTGGGGGTGCTCCATTTGATATTGCGCGCGATGGCGGCGCGGCGCACGTAGCCGGCGTCGCAGCATAGACCGTAGAACCAGTCGGTTGCGGCGCGGGGCTCGTTGACACCAATGCGGCCGTTGAATTCCTCGTTTACAACCGAAGGCCTCGGCATCAGCACACCCATGATGCGCATGGCGATGCGATCGCGGCCCGATGCCGTATCCTCGGCAGCACCGTTGGCAACGGCGGCCTCGGAAAGCGCGGCAAGTGTGCCTTCAAGGTCAAAGTTGGGCAGGGTGTCGGGGTGCAAGAGCGAGAGTTTCTCGACCTGGAGCGCCCAGGCCATGTCGAGCGCCGGCCCCGTAGCACCGATGCACTCGAGAATGGTGTTATACGCCCAGATGCGATCGTCCTGGCCGATCATCGATCGGTGGATAGCGTACTCGATCAGGTTCTGCGCGGCCTCGCGCACGTCAGTCATTACAGCCATGCCGCGTAAGCCCCCTTGTCAGAAATTGCGTAGTGGCGGGCAGAGCCCTCGCCTAGCCAGCCGTTCATCTTGGTGATAAAGGTGTCGACCAGGTCGAGCGGCACGAAGGCCTGGATGGTGCCACCAAAGCCGCCACCGTGGATACGGACGGCGCCACGGCCGTCGAGCACGTGCTCGGCCAGTGCCAGGGCATACATCGAGGGCTGCTCGGAGCCCAGCTTGGCAACGACATTCTGTAGGTACATGGCAGAGCTGGCGCCGGACTCGCGCGTCAGGATCAGGAACTGGTCGATGTCGCCGGCGTTCAGGGCGGCCCAGCGCTTGTCGACCAGGCCGTTCTCGTACCAGTAGTGAACGGCGCGCAGGCAGGCGCGGTCGCCCAGCTTGGCGCGCAGCTCGGGGAGCTTGGCGTCAAAATCGGCAACGTCGACCTCGCACAGGCGTGCCTTGCCAAACTCGGCGGCAACGTCCTGCATCTCGCGCGGAACGGCGGCGTAGTCGTCGGTGGCGGCCACGTGGTCGGCACCGACCTTAACGAGCACGAGCGCATAGCCGTGATCCTCAAAGTTGAGCTCGAGCTTCTGGGTCTTAGGCTGAGCCTGGTCCTCAAAGTCCATGTAGGCGAGGCCGCCCAGGCACACAGCGGCCTGGTCCATCAGACCGCAGGGCTTGCCGTAATAGTTGTTCTCGGTGCGCTGGCTCATCTGGGCGAGCGCGACGGGCTCGATGGCGGGTGCTCCCCAGAGCGTCTCCATGGCGCGACCGTATGCCGCCTCGACAGCAGCGGAGCTGGAAAGGCCGCCGCCCGAGGGGACAGAGCAGGTGAAGGCGAAGTCGAAGCCCTGGAGCTCAACGCCCAGAGCAGCGATTTCGTGGGCCATGCCGCGGACGAGGCTCGCGGACGTGCCCTTCTCGGACTCCTGAACGTCTAGCGTGTCGAGCGCGATTTCAAACGTGGGATAGCCCTCGTCGGCTACGCGAACCTTGTTGGAATCGGTTGCCACGGCGATGCCGTCAACGGCGACATCGAGCGAGCCGGCGATAACGTGGCCACCCTCGTGGTCAGTGTGGTTGCCGCTGATCTCGGAGCGGCCGGGCGCGTGCACGTAGAGCACCTGGCGGTCGCCGATGGGGCCAAACTCCTCTTCGAACAGCTTGGTGAGCGTGGCGAATGTCTTTTCGTCGGGGGTGGTCATGGGAGTCCTTTCCTTGGCGCGCCCGGGTGGGTTTTGCGTCGTTATGAGTACGTTAACAACTTAAAGCGGCATGAACCAAGTGTTCACGATACCGCACGTTACGGGCTATGTTAACGTACTCATAACACATCGCTTGTCACTTTTTGAGAATCTGGTAATCGGTAGAAATTCAGCCGTGAACGGTATTGCCGTATGGACTTATAGAGCAGAAGAGTTGCGGATTGAAAAAGTAGAGTACGTTAACATGCGTCCGACGATAGCGGGCCTCGGCGCGGGGTGTATTTCTGCCCGGGCCGGCATGCACGCTATTCAGATCTCGCAACGGTGAAGGTGATCCTGTGGCAAGGCGCCCGTCCAACGATACAGGTACGCGTCCGGTCTCCATGGCCGACGTCGCCCGCGCTGCTGGCGTTTCGCAGCAGACGGTTTCGCGCGTCGCCAACGGCTTGCCCAACGTTAACGAGCAGACGCGCCAGCGCGTGCAGGCCGCTATGCAAGAGCTCGGCTTTCGTCCGAGTTATGCCGGTCGCTCGCTGCGCGACGGCCGCTACCATTCGGTCGGTCTGTGCGTCAACGATGTCACCAAGTTTGGCAACCTCTCAATGATCGACGGCATCGCCAGCGCTGCTCGCGAGCATAATTGCGCCATCACGCTGGTCGAGATGTCCAAGACCGAGGAGTTTTCGCTTGCCGAGGCAACGCGTCGTATGGCCGCGCTGCCTGTGGACGGCATCATTATCGGCATGAGCCGTATGGCGCCCGATTTTGAGACGTTTGATCCACTGCCGGGCATTGGCACGGTCATCGTTACCATGTACGCGCACCCGCGGGTGACCACGGTAGACTCCGATCATTACGGCTGCTCGCTCTTGCTTATGAATCACCTGTTTGAGCTGGGGCATGAGCAAATTCGCTATATTGGCGGCCCGTCGTTCTCGGTCGACGAGCAATTTCGTCGAGCCGGTTGGCAGGATGCGCTCGAGCGTAGGCACATTAAGCCGCAGACGCCGCTCGAGGGCGACTGGTCTGCCAACAGCGGTTACGAGGCCGGCAGATATCTGGCCGAGCACGACCGCACCATGACGGCGATTTACGCGGCAAACGACCAGATGGCAAACGGCGCAATTGCAGCGCTGCGCGATAGTGGCTTGCGCGTGCCCGAGGACGTGAGCGTGGTGGGCGTCGATGATTCGCTCGATGATTTTGTGGCACACAACGAGCTCACGACCGTGCGATTTGATCTACATCAGCGCGGACGCGAGGTATTCGAGCATGCGGTTCCCGAGGCGGGTACGGCGGGCAAAACCGTTGCCATTCGTATTCCCGGCCAGCTCATTATTCGACATAGCACGGCGATACCGCGCGCATAGTTTGCGCAGGTAAACGGCGATTTATCGTATTTCAATAACAATCGGTATGGATGCCGGCAGATAACAGCTGGGATACTGCCGAGTGTTATGATAGACGGGTTCTTTTGTCTATCTAGGAGGCTTTGCCTGATGGAGATCACCAAGGATATCCGCTACATCGGTGTCGACGATCACGACATTGACCTGTTCGAGGGCCAGTACGACGTGTCCGAGAACGGCATGGCATACAACAGCTATGTTATCTTGGGCGATAAAATCGCTGTCGCCGATTCGGTTGACGCTGGCTTTGTCGACGAATGGCTCGGCAACCTCGAGGCCGCGCTCGATGGCCGTACGCCCGACTACCTGGTCGTCCATCACATGGAGCCCGATCACTCCGCCGGTATCGCCGCCTTTATGGAGCGCTATCCCCAGGCACAGATTGTGGCCAGCATGGGCGCCTTCCGCATGATGGTCAACTACTTTGGCACCGACTACCCCGAGCGTAAGATAGTCGTCAAAGAGGGCGACGTGCTCGACCTGGGTGGCCACAGCCTAACGTTTGTCTGCGCCCCCAACGTGCACTGGCCCGAGGTGATCTTCTCCTACGAGTCAACCGACAAGGTGCTCTTTAGTGCCGACGGCTTTGGCAAGTTCGGCGCCAACGACATCGAGGACCCGGAAGGCTGGGCCTGCGAGGCGCGCCGCTACTACTTTGGCATCGTCGGTAAGTTCGGCAAGTTCGTGCAGGCCGTGCTCAAGAAGGCCGCCGACCTGGACATTCAGATTATCTGTCCGCTCCACGGCCCCGTGCTGACCGAGAACCTGGGCTATTACCTCGACACCTATAACACCTGGTCGAGCTACCAGCCCGAGGACGAGGGCATCACCATTGCCTACGCGAGCGTCTACGGCCACCTGAAGGCTGCCGTTGAGGAGCTCGCCGCAGCGCTCGAGGCCCGCGGCCAGAAGGTTTCCGTCTTTGACTTGGCTCGCGACGACATGGCCGAGGCCGTTGAGGATGCGTTCCGCTATGACCGTCTGGTGCTCGCTTCTATCACCTATCAGGGCGAGATCTTCCCGTTCATGAGCACCTTTATCCACACGCTTGCCGAGCACGCCTATCAGAACCGCATCGTGGCGCTCGTCGAGGCCGGTTCCTGGGCGCCCACCGCTGCCAAGGTTATGACCAAGGAGCTCGAGGGCATGAAGGACATCACCCTGGCGCAGAACAAGGTGACCGTCCTGGGTTCGCTCAACGACGCCTCGCGCGCTCAGATCGAGGTTCTCGCCGACGAGCTGTCCAAGTAGCGATATTTCGCTTTTAACGAGCAAAACCACCACAAAGGCATCTTTGTGGTGGTTTTTATTTTAGCTGGTGGCGATGATGAGGGCCGGACGCGCGCTGCCGGTGGTCTCGGCGATTGAGGTGGCGACGGCATGATCGGGGTCGCGGTCCATCACGATGGTGTTGACATCGGTCAGTTCGGCAAAGCGGTACATGCCTCGTCCGTTAACCTTGCTGTTGTCCATGAGGGCGACGCTTTGACGGGCGGCGGAGATCATGGCTGTTTTGGTCTCGGCCATCTGCGGAAAGTCGGTCGTAAAGCCGCAGCCGGGAACAAAAGCGCCGGGGCACATGACGGCAAGGTCGGCGTGGACCGTTTGGAGCGCCTGCATGGTAAGTGGACCGTACAGATAGCGATGACCTTTGCGCAGTGCCCCGCCCAGCATGACGACATCGACCGAGGGCATGCTCTCGTCGATGTAATCAGCGATGGTGATGTCGGCCGTGATGACGGTGATGCCGTCGCGTTGGTCGAGGAGCCGGATAAACTCGAGAGCGGTGGTGCCCGAGTCGACGAGCAGCGTATCGCCGTCATTGACG
>URWZ01000057.1 GCA_900551625.1 uncultured Collinsella sp. | reverse complement strand
GAGATAGCGTAGCGTCTCGTGGGCTCGGAGATGTGTATAAGAGACAGGGTGCAGAATGACCTCCAGGCGGTCAACGTCCTCCTTGGAGTACTGACGATAGCCCTTAGGCGTGCGATGAGGGGTGATGAGCCCCTCATCTTCGAGAAATCTAATTTTTGAGTTCGAAAGATCGGGGTATGCGCCTCGAAGTAGATTGACGACCTGGCCGATACTCAGATAATTGCGTTCGGCCATGCCCTACTCACCGGTTTCGATGCGCTCCGGCGTGCTCTCGTGGTAGATGAGCGTAAACGTACCGATCTGGACGGAAGAGCCATCGTGCAGCGGTGCGCCGTTGACGATGGCGCCGTCAACCCACGTACCATTGAGCGAGCCCAGGTCTTCGATGCGGGCACCCAGACCCTCGCGAATAATGCGCGCATGGCTACGCGACACGGTCATGTCGTTGAGGAAGATGCCGTTAGCGGGATCGCGACCGATGGTGGTCACATTATCCTCGAGCTCAAAGGCTGCACCGGTTTGAGGGCCTTTGACGATAGATAAGACGGGTGCGGTGATGTGCACGTTGGCCATGAGGTCGGGAACGGTGACATCGCTCGAAGGAACGCGGAAAACGCAGGTGGCGTCTGAGGCCTTATCGTTCTGAGGCATATTGTTAACCATGTTGTCCATGACAACCCCTAACTTAACGCGGACATGCCGCAAAGAATGAACTGTACGTAATCATACCCCAACGACTTAGTCTTCGATTTCGGGGTTAAGAAAGTCGATGTCTTCGTCCTCGGGATGCGCCACGGCTTGTTTAATGGCCGCTCCACCCTTAATGGAATAGATGACGGCGGTGAGCATGGAGAAGATGACGCCGCCGTACACAAAGAAGATGCCAAGCGGTACCGGGCTGCCGTTGAGGCCCGGGAAGGCCGTGAACGTGGCGGGCAGCAGATGCCAGCCATCCACAGTGGGAAAGCCCAGAAGCATAAGCGAGAAGCCGGTCATGAGCAGCGCCGTCGCAATCTTGCCGGGAAAGACGACGTCGATGGGGCGGCGGTGATAGTGGCGCACGATGAGCGTGCCGATACCAAGGTAGATATCGCGACCAATGATGAGCACGCAGACCCAGATGGGAAGCTCGCCGCGGACCACCAGGCCCAGTACGCCGGTAAATAGCAGCGCACGGTCGCAGATGGGATCCATAACCTTGCCGAGCCACGAGACCGTTTTGGTCATGCGGGCAATCTGGCCGTCCATCCAGTCGGTGGAGGCCGCGATGGCATAGATGACGATGGCGACGACACGGTTGTTGTCCGTCACAAACAGGTACAGGAAGACCAGCGTGAGGATCAGGCGCGTGAAGGTAATGAAATTGGAGATCGTGAAGATCTTATTCGACGGGTAATCGGAAGTGCCGATAAGCTCCTTTTTGATCTTCTTTTTGATGCCCACAGGACTCCCCCGCTGGTAAACGACAAAACTTTCGATACTATACCCGTTCTGGCGATGTCTATCCAGCGCGAGCATAGAGAGTCCAGACATATATAAGACTCCAACGGCCGTTACGGCTTCGTTAGAAACGCGCCCCACCATGGATGGTGAACCCGAAAGGCAAGGCGCGCGGGCACGGCGACTCGGCCCGCGCGCCCGGAAGAGAAAGGACGAACCCATGGGCTACATGCTCGAGACGCGCGGGCTCACCAAGCGCTTCGGCCGCGGCGACCAGGCGCAGGATGCCGTGGCCGACGTGAGCCTTCATATCCGCGAGGGCGAGGTGTACGGGCTGCTCGGCCCCAACGGCGCCGGCAAGTCGACAACGCTCAAGATGATCTGCGGGATGCTGCGGCCGACGGCCGGGGAGATCCTCTTTGCCGGGCACGCCTGGCGCCGCGAGGACCTCTACGCAATCGGCAGCCTCATCGAGGAGGCGCCGCTCTACCCCAACCTCACCGCGCGCGAGAACCTGCGCGTGCGCACCACGCTGCTGGGCCTTCCCGAGAGCCGCGTAGATGAGGTGCTCGCCGCCGTGGGCCTCGCGGACACCGGGAAGAAGCGCGCCGGGCGCTTCTCGATGGGCATGCGGCAGCGCCTGGGACTCGCGCTGGCGTTGATCGCCCGGCCACGCCTGCTCGTGCTCGACGAGCCCACCAACGGCCTCGACCCCATCGGCATCGAGGAGCTGCGCGACCAGATCCGCGGCTTCGCGGCGGCGGGTACGACGGTGATCGTCTCGAGCCACATCCTCTCCGAGGTGCAGCAGATGGCTGACACCATCGGCATCATCTACGGGGGGCGCCTCGCCTACGAGGATGCGCTTCGGTCCGGGCAGGACCTCGAGGAACTCTTCATGAGCGTCTGCCGGGAGGGGCGTCGAGCGCGCGGGGAGGTGGCGGCATGACGGGCGAGAAAGGCGGCCTGCTCGCGTGCCTGCGCGCCGAGGCCCTGAAGTCGCGCCACGCGGCACCGGTTCGCCTGGCCGTGCTCATGGCGCTGCCGATGCCGCTGCTCGGCGCGATGCCCTACCGGGGCGTGCAGATCTTCAGCGCGTGGAACTACTGGTACGCGCTCTTCCTGCCCGTGTCTCTCTCGCTCGTGGTGGCGTGCGTCGCGCGGGCGGACGCGCGCACGCGGATGCGGGGGCTTCTGGGCCTGGGCTTCCCGCTTAGGCGCGCCTGGTGGGCCAAGGCGCTCTGGTGCCTCGCGCTCTGCGCGCTCTCGAACCTCGTGGTCTTCGGCATCTACCTCGCGGGATCGGCGTTCTCCTCGCAGGGCCTCACGGCCGCGGGCACGCTCACGATGCTCCTCTGCGCGCTCGCCAACACGGTGACCGCGGCGTGGATGATCCCCGCAGGGCTCTTCCTCACGGCGCGGCTCGGCATGCTCGCGGGCATCTTCTGCCCGCTCGCCGCGCAGCTCGTGGGTGGGTTCGCCTGGTCGCTGGTGCCGCTGCCGCAGCTCTTTCCGCCGTCGGCGAGCATGGTCATCCCCACGAGCTTCATCCCCGTGCTGCCGAGCGGCGAGCCGCTCGCCGCGGACATGGCGCTCGGCGGGGCGCTCGCGGCGGACGGCATGCTCACGCTGGCGGGCCTTGCGGTCTGCGCGCTCGCGTTCGCCGCGCTCACGGCGGCGGGCGCGGCCTGGTTCGCGCGCTCCGAGGAGAGGTGATGGCCATGGCACGACTCTCCGACCCGACGCCGCGCATGACTCTCCCGCGGGCCCTGCTCTCCGAGGCCCTGCGCCTGGCGCGCTCCCCGCTCGCAGGGGTGCACCTCGTCTGCGGCCTGGCAGCCGGTCTTGCCTGCGGCGAGTACTTCTCCGTAACCCGATGGGACCCGGCGCTGGGCGCGGACGCCTACGCCCAGTTCCTCGGCGCCCTCATGCCGCTCATGTCCGCCATCGTCTGCGGGCTCGCCGTGGACGAGGAGCGCGCTGCCGGGCGCCTCGCCAACCTCACGGCGGTCCCCTCGCGCGGGCGCGCCGTCGCGGCGAAGCTGCTCGCCCTTGCGGCGCTCGGCGCGGGCGCGCTGGCCGTGGCGCTCGGCGTGTTCGGGGCCGCGCTCGCCGTCGCCGGGCGCCTGCCGCTCGGGCCCGCTCCGCTTGCGGCCGCCTGGGCGGGCATCGTGCTGGGGAGCCTGCCCCTCTACGCGCTGGGGCTCGGCGTGGCCCTGCGCCTCGGCCGCAACGCCGCCATCGGCGCCGGCGCGGCGGGGGTGCTCCTCGCGTTCTTCTCAGTGGGCGGACTTGCGCACGGCCTCATGACCGGCGAGCTCACCGGTGCCCTGGCGACGCCCCTGAGCTGGGTGCCGCTCGCCTGGCCCGCGCGCCTGGGGTCGCTCGGGGTGGAGGCCTTCATCGACGCCGCACGCGCGGCGGGCCCTCTCCTCACGACCGCGCTCGCTGGCCTCGTGCTCACCCCGGCAACCGCCGCCGTCCTTATCGCCTGGTTCTGCCGCTTCGAGGACGGGAGGGCAGATGAGTAGGAAGCCGCTCGCCGCCGTGCTCGCCCTCCTCTCCGCAGCGCTCGTCCTGGGCGGGAATGCCCTGCTCGACGCCGGCTGGGGGTCGGCGCTGCGCTCGATCGCCGACCGCGTGCTGCCCAACCCTGAGATCGCCATGTGGGCGCCCGCGCCCGCGGCTGTGCACAGGGCTCTGGATCGCTGAGCGCGGCGCTAGTACAATGCCGACGGGAGTTTCAGGAGGTCTAACATGTCGAGGATACTGGCAGTGGATGATGAGCGGGCGATCCTCGACGCGCTCGCTCGCGTCCTCGGCCGCGACGGCCATGAGGTCGTCAGGGAGGCGGACCCGACGGCGGTCCCGGGGATGGACCTCTCGCGCTTCGACCTCGTGCTCTGCGACGTCATGATGCCGGGGCTCGACGGCTTCGAGCTCGTGCGGCAGATCCGCCCGGACTTCGACGGGCCCATCGTCTTCCTGACCGCGCGCGTGGCCGAGGAGGACGCCGTGGCCGGCTACGGCCTGGGCGCCGACGACTACGTCCGCAAGCCCTTCGGGGCCGCGGAGCTGCGCGCCAAGGTCGCGGCCCATCTACGCCGTGAGCGCCGGCCGCGCTCGCACGCCCTCTCCTTCGGGGAGGTGCGGATCGACCTCGGGGCGCGCGACCTCGCCGTGGGCGGCGAGGCCGTGCCGCTCACGCCCACCGAGTACGCCATCTGCGAGTACCTCGCCCGCCACCCCGGGCAGGTCATGAGCCGCGCGCAGATACGCGAGGCGGTGCTCGGCTGGGAGAGCGACGCCGACGACGCGGCCATATCCATGCAGGTCAGCCGCGCCCGGAGGAAACTCTCCGAGGCCGGCGCCGATCCGATCGCGACCGTCTGGGGGATGGGGTACAAGTGGCAGCTCTGAGGACCGGGGCGCGAGGTCGCGGGGGCATGCCGCTCTCCTTCGTCATCGCGCGCTACTTCGCCTACGCGTTCGCGGCGGTCGCTACGGCGTGGCTCGCCTCGTTCATGGCGCTCTCCGCGGCGATCGACGCGGGCTTCGTCTACGAGGCAAGCTGGGGGCCGGCCAATGCGCGCGAGGTCGCGGAGGGCCTGGCACGCGACGGCGCCTGCGGGCAGCAGGACGTGCCGACGGCGTACCGCTACCTCATCCTGAACAAGGACGGATACGTGCTGATGACAGACCTCGAGGGCACGCGGCTCGAGGGCGCGACGGAAATGGCCCGTGCGGCACTCGCCGCGGATCCGGGCACAGTGGAGATCGAGGGCGGGGGCTCGGGCCTCACCTACGCCGCGTTCCCGCTCAAGGGCGGCGGGTCCTGCGCACTCGTCAGCGAGTACCTGCCGCAGTGGGTCTCGCGCGACCTCGCCGGCCTGCTTCCCGACCCGCAGAGCCTCATGCTCGTCGGCGCCGCGGCGGGAAGCGCGCTCGCGCTCGCGCTCGTGGCGCGCCGCGCGAGCCGCGTGATCTCGCGCAAGATGGCGCCGCTCGCGGAGGCGGCGGAGCGCGTCGGCGCGGGGGAGCTCGACTTCGCGGTCGGCAGCACCAACGTGCGCGAGGTGAACGACGTCCTCGCCGCGATGGACGCCATGCGGGCCTCCCTCGCCGAGTCGCTCGAGGCCCGGTGGGCCGCGGAGCGGGGGCAGCGCGAGCAGGTGGCGTCGCTCGCCCACGACCTCAAGACGCCGCTCACCGTGCTGCGCGCCAACGCCGACTTCGTGGCGGAGGAGCTGGAAGACGAGAAAGACGCCGACCTCGCGGCCGCCGCGCGCGACATAGCCGGCAGCGTCGAAAGGCTCGACGGCTACGTGCGCCTGCTCATCGAGGCCTCGCGCGGGTCCGGCGGGGCGGAGAGGGCCCCCATGCGGCCGGCCGAGCTCTGCGAGCAGGTCCTCGCCGAGGCCGCCCAGATCGCCCGGGCGCGAGGCGTGACGCTCGACGCGGCCACGGGCCCCGCCGTCGCGGGCGCGCCCGAGGCCCCGCTCGACCGAACCGCCCTGGCGCGAGCCGCCGCGAACCTCGTGGCCAACGCCGCCGAGCACGCGCGCTCACGCGTGGCGGTCTCCTGCGACGTCGAGGGCAGCCACCTCGTCATCGAGGTGTCCGACGACGGACCGGGCTTCTCTCCCGCCGCCCTCGAACGCGGCTGCGAGCGCCTCTTCACTGACGACTCCTCCCGCTCCTCGCGCGACGGAGGCCGCCACTACGGGCTCGGCCTCCACGCCGCCTCCGAGGCCGCGAGCGCCCACGGGGGCTCCGTCTCGCTTGCCAACAGCCCCTCGGGCGGCGCGGTGGCCACCATTGCGGTCCCCCTGTGCGGGATCTGACGAATCAGGCCCTCACACTGGCATACCTCGCAACCAAACGCTTCCCGGATAATTCATGAGGCCGTACTCGTATTCGAGCCTGCCTATCTCTGCGGCAAGCGCCTCCGTCATGTAGAAGGTTTTCGTGCGGCCCGTCGACTTCGTCAGGCGGTCGTACCTGTTCACGAGGTCCTCGGGGGTTCTCAGGGCTGCGGTGGCGGTTGCCATGATGCACCTCCCGGTTAGATGTAATACGTGTATTACTTTCTATCACATCACCCGAACCCCGCACCGGCGTTCGGTCGTATCTGCTCTTTTACCTTACATTATGTCAACCGCCCCATGTCCGGCTTATTCAGCCGGATTAAATCAACCAATAAATCAATCCAGGCATGTAAAGGGCGGTGGAGATCCTTCGAGGTCTGAGGGCGCAGTCCCTAGGTCGGCTCCTCGATGGCCGCGGCTGAATTCCCCTGCCATCGGCCGCATGAGTTCCGGCACGGTGTTCTGGCGCTGCCCGAACGGGGCGCAAGACTCGGCTGTCGGTCGTGCCGGACGGCATGCGTTTTGGGACGGGGTACCGCTTCGAAAGATGAGAGCGCCTCGTGGCACCCTCCTTCGTTCTGGGTGTCTTCGGCTGTCCTGATGAGCGTCTATACTGAAATTGCTCACGCTGGGGGCTGCGCTTCGTTAGGCAGAGCAGTACCCTGTCTTTGGCGCGCGGGCGCCCGCAACCAGACGCTAATCCTGAGGAGGCAGAAGTATGCGCATTTACTGCATGTCAGATATCCATGGATGCCTTGAGCCATTTCTGAAGGCCCTGGAGACCGTCGACCTTGAGTCCGAGGACTCAAGGCTGGTCCTCCTCGGAGACTACGTGGACAGGGGCCCCGACTCGCTCGGGGTGTTCAGGACCGTCATGGGGCTGCAGGAGCGCTACGGCGAGCGCGTCATCGCGCTGCGCGGAAACCACGAGGAGCAGCTCCTGGAGTACATGTCCAATGTGGACAACCCTGACTTCGCGCAGGCGTGGAAGCTCGCTGACAGCAACCTGGCGACCGCGAGGTCCTTCCTCGAGCCGGATGAGTTCGAGCACGTGCGGCACCTCCTCGTCCTGAAGCGCTTCGAGGAGGCGTACCGCTACACGGTGGGGCGCATAAGAAAAGCTCACGGGGAGATCATCAGATGGGTCGGGCGGCTCCCGTACTACTGGGAGTCGCCTTTCGGGCAGGTGTTTGTACATGCCGGGATCGATGAGGAGGCCGCGGACCTATGGCGCGTGGGAACCCCGCCGGAGTGGTTTACCGCGACGCCGCCGATGTATGCCGGTCAGCACTTCGACCTCGACGTCATCGCGGGCCACGTCAGCACCGAGACCGTGAGCGGTATCGCCGGGTACCGGGGGATCTGGTTCGACGGCGAGAGCCACTACTATGTCGACTCCAACGTCATGGAGCACGGCGAGGTCGCGGTGCTGGCCTACGACTCGGAGACCGGCAGGTACTCGGGTCCGGGGCTCGACTGACAAGAACGGACCCTGTCGGCCGGCATCCTCGAGAAACGGTGAAATATTGGATTTGTCGGGGCGGTACGGGGCTCGTGCCGCCCCGTTTCGGTTCGGACAACGATGGGTCTGGACGCCCTTGGCCTTTCAGTCTGACGGCATCCATGGCGGCCCTTGTTGCGGGATGCCGCCCATGCCGCTAGGGCGACTGCCATGTCGACGTCGGACACGGTATGGCCAACGATCGCGTCGAATCGGCTGTGAATGTCCTGCTCGGTGAAGCTGTGGTTGCCCTTGGCCATGCCTCTTCTCTCCCATGCGCCAGAGAATAGCGATCACCGTGGGCATCGAGCATATTTCCTGTCCGCCCGTGGCTTTATGATGAGTCTATCGGTATGGGCTCTCTTGTCGACGATGCTGAAGGCACCGCCGACAAGAGGACGGCTGGCTGGGTTAGGCCGGAAGGGAAGCAGTATATATGTCGGTCACAATCAAGTCATTGAATACCAACATGTATTTCCAGGAGGAGGACGAGCCGGACCAGAAGTTTTACAGACGGGAGAGAAACGCGTGGGAAGCGATTTTCCACGGGATCGTCGAACCTATGGACGCGGAAACGGTGCTGGTCCTGCATGAGGTTTCAGGTCCCGGCGTAGACAAGGAACTCTCCGATAAAATCGGACAGGATCTCGACTCCGCCGGGTTCGATTACATCGAGGGTTTCCAGACTCCTTATCAGCTACTCAAGACGATCGTGGTCGCCAGGCGGGGGCTGATAAGTGAAGTTCCGGACATTCCGCAAGAATTCATCGACGACAAGGACGGCTTGAAGAACCGTTACGTGCCGTTTGT